>JBJOIU010000042.1:0-18862 GCA_046046935.1 Bacteroidota bacterium | reverse complement strand
GTTAATATCTTAATATCTTACTTATTAACAGTGTTATTTTTTATAATATTTATCAAATATTTTAAATGATAATCCAACTGTAACGCTTATTCTACAATGTTTTTACCCTATTCAACGAAAAGATTTTTATACACTAATATGTTTAGTTTTTTATTATTAAACATATTATTCACTGTTAATTAACGGTACTAACTATGCCCAAAATTTGGGTGATTACCCTTTTTTCATCCTATATACTTTAGTTATTCTTTATTAATCCACATTTTTCAACAGAAAAATAGGGGTTATCAACGATTTTTTAATTTATCCACTAGCCCTTTGTGTATTTTAAAATACAGTTACTATTATTAAATACTAAATAGAATACATTAAATTTGCCAACCTATAATAATAGTATATATATGTCAATTATTCAGAACATTAGAGAAAGAGGAACTTGGATTATTTTTGGAATTATTGCAATTGCATTAATCGCCTTTATATTACAAGATGGCGTTGGTAGAAATAACAACAATAGTAGTATTAATAATATTGCTGTTGTGAATGGTGATCCAATCGAAAAATTATCTTTTGATGAAAAAGTAGATTTACAAGTTCAAAACTATGCATCTCAAGGAGTTAAGAGAGAACAAGTAATCGGTTATCAATTTAATCAAGAAGTAGATGCTGTTTTATATAAACAAGAAATTGCTAAACTTGGTTTAATGGTTGGTAACAAAGAGATTTCTGATGTTTTATTTGGAAGCGAGTCTCCATTTAAAAATGAGTTTACAGATAAAACTACTGGTGAGTTTAAAGTGAATGACGCAAAGAATGCTTTAGCTCAATTAAAGAAAAGCAAGAACGCTGATCAAATTAAACAATTAGAAAAGTTTTATATAGAACCATCCATTGAAAACAGAGTGCGTAATAAATATCAATCTTTGTTAATTAAAGGTATTCAATTGCCAAAATGGTTAGCTGATAAATCTATTGCAGAAGCTAACAGTATTGCAAATATTGCTTATGTTGGCGTTTCTTATAATTCTATATCTGATAGTGCTGTGAAAGTTACTAATGAAGATATGGCTGCTTATATTAAAGATCATGCTGCAGCATACCAAAACGAAGAAGCATCTAGAACAATTAGTTATGTAGGATTTAATGCTGCTCCAACGACCGCTGATTCACTTGCCATTTTAAACCAATTGATTGCTTTAAAAGAAGAATTTAAATCAACTACTAACGAAGCATCTTTTTTAAATAAAGCTGGTACAGACTTACCTTTCTATAATTCTTATGTAAGTAAGAAGACATTACAAATACCTAATAAAGATTCAGTTTTGGGTGTTGGAGTTGGTAATACATTTGGACCTTATATAGATGGTAAAAACTTCACTATTGCCAAAGTAGTTGGAGTTAAGTCTTGGCCAGATAGTGCTAGTGTAAGACATATTTTAATAGCAACAGTTAATCCTCAAAACGGACAACAAATTAGAGACGATAGTACTGCTAAGAAATTAATTGATAGTATTAAGAATGCAATTGCTGGTGGCGCAAGTTTCGAAGCAATGGTTGAAAAATATTCTGATGATGGTGGCTCAAAAGCAACAGGTGGTAAATATGAAATGTTTGCACAAGCTCAAATGACACCAGAATTCAATGATTATTCATTTGATAATGCTGTTGGTTCAAAAGGTGTTGTTAAAACTGATTTTGGTTACCACTATATGGAAGTTTTAAAACAAACCCCTAGAGGTCCTGCTTATAAAATTGCTTATTTATCTAAAGCGGTTTTACCAAGTACAGAAACTTTAAATGCAGCGGCATCTGCTGCAGCTAAATTTGCTTCTACTTCAAAAGACCCAAAATCTTTTACTGCTAATGCGGTAACAGCAAAGAAAGAAGTTTTCCCTGCTGCGAATATTAAAGCAAATGATAACGAGATTCCAGGTATTGGAGAATCTAGACAATTAGTACGTTGGATTTATGAGAATGACATTAATGATGTTTCTGAGCCAATTGAAGTGGGCGAAAATTATATTGTTGCCTTGATCAGTGCTGAAGAAAAGAAGGGTTTAATGAGTGTGGAAACCGCTAAAGCTACTGTTGAAAATATTGTTAAAGATCAAAAGAAAGCAGAAATCATCAAGAAAACATTCAAAGGCAATAGCCTTGAATCCTATGCAGCTTCTGCTAAGGTAACTGTTGCGAATGCTGATAGTGTTAATTTCAACTATTCAATGATACCTGGCTTAGGTAATGAACCTAAAATGGTTGGAGCGGCTTTTAATAAATCTTTATTAAATAAAGTAAGCGAACCATTTGCTGGAAATGCTGGTGTTTTCGTAGTTTCTGTAAAAAACATTGGTGCTACTCAATCTCAACAAGATCCTAATTTATTTAAAGATGAATTATTAAACAGAACAAGATCTATTTTCTTTAGATCTTCTGTTGGTTTAAGAAAAGCTGCTAAGATTGAAGACAATCGTTTTAAAGTATATTAGAATATTTCTATAATAGTAAAGACCTCCTTTATTGGGGGTCTTTTTTTATGCCTTATTCTGCCTAATTTTGTATCATGTCAGAACCCATTATAAATAAGGTTGCCGAAAGTGGTTTAATAAGCCTGGATCTTACAAAGTTCATTCCAGATACGCCCATTGTTTTATTTGACATAAAGCAATATTTGTTTATGGAATTAATATTAAAAGAGAAAGATTTTCGAGCTGCCTTATCTACTGCAGATTTAAATATTTATCAAGATAAAATTGTAGGTATATATTGTAGTATTGACGCTATAATTCCCATGTGGGCAAATATGTTAATCGCCGCGGCTTTACAACCATTTGCAAAAGCCATTTATTTTGGCGATGAGAATAAAGTTAGAGAACAAGTTTTATTAGAAATTATTTCAAAAATAGAACCCAAAGATTACATTGATCAAAGAGTTGTAGTAAAAGGTTGTGGAGAAATGCCTATTGGAGAATCTGCCTATATTGCGATCACCAATAAATTAAAACCTGTTGTTAAAAGTATTATGTATGGAGAGCCCTGTAGTACTGTACCGGTTTATAAAAAGAAATAATTAATTATTAAAATAATTATTGTTTTCTATTTCTTCTCTAACTTTTTCTGGAACCAAATATCGAATAGTAATTCCTTCTTTCCTGTTATTTCTAATTAGCGTTGCAGATAATTCTAGCATAGGAGCTTCAAGATAAATCATGTCTGCGCCGTATGTTTCTGATATTTCAAAGCCCGGTCTTCTATAAACTATAAATCGATAATTTTTTTTCAATGCATCAAAATTTTTCCATTTGGGCAAATTTTGAAAACTATCTCCACCCATAATTACAGAGAATTCGTGTTGTGGATATTGCTCTTGTATATATGTTAATGTATCAATTGTATAAGATGGTTTTGGTAATTTAAACTCTATATCAGAAACTTTTAATTGTGGATCATCTTCTATAGCGATTTGTGCAAGATGCAAACGATCGTATTCGTTTAATAAACTAGATTGTGGTTTGTGTGGATTTTGAGGTGAGACTATTAACCAAACTTGCTTTAAATCTGTATGATTTGCAATATAACTAGCCACCATTAAATGACCATTATGTATTGGATTAAATGAACCAAAAAATAAGCCAATTTTCATGTTAACTAGTTGATAATCAATTAATTACTTGTAATCCAGATACTTTCTGCCTCGTCTTTTCTTAGGCTTAATTGATAGCCTGCTACACTAATACTTATTGGATCTCCCAATGGAGCAATTTGCTCAACGCTAATTGCCTCTCCCGGTATACAACCCATTTCCATTAATTTTAAAAAGATTTCATCGTTTTCAAATGAATGAATAACACCAGCGTCCCCAATATTTAACTCACTTAATTTCTTCATAGAATAGTACAAATATAAACTGCTTTACAATATATATAGTTACGAATTAAGAACAATATTTTGACCCAAAAAACGTATAAGTATTTGAATAACATCTCACTATGTGTATGACCATTTCTTTCAATAAAGCCGATGCTACAGCAACACTTACCAATAGGGTTGCTTTAAAGTCTTTTATTGAAAAGAGGGTTAAGAAAGAAGGACTTGCCATTGAATCTTTAAATTATGTTTTTTGTTCCGACAAATACTTACTTCAGATCAACAAACAATTCCTTAATCATAATTATTATACTGACATAATAAGTTTTGACCTATCTGAAGAACCTGGTAAACTAATTGGTGAGGTATATATTAGTATTGATAGAGTAAAAGACAACGCCAAAACCCACGGAGCAAGCAATAAAGAAGAACTTTTAAGAGTAATATTCCATGGAGCACTTCATTTTTGTGGATATAAAGACAAAAAACCAGCTGATGCTAAGAAGATGAGACAAATGGAAGACACTTGGTTAACCGCCTATTTGTCTCGAGACAAATAAATATCAGTTCTTTCATCAGGTGCTTAAACGCACCTTCATGTTCCACGTGGAACACGTCTTATTCAAATGGTCTAGTTTAGTAATTAGATAAATAGAAAAGAATACTAATCCGAATCGAATATTGAACGAAGTGAGCTAAGAGATGAGGATTGGGTATTTTTTCTATTCTTTTTTGAAATAGGGAATTTAAATAGAACGTTCCACGTGGAACACTTTAATAATAAATTGGACCTTATCTTTGCAACCTTATGTTTCCTAAATACAATATAATAGTAGTAGGTGCCGGTCATGCCGGTTGTGAAGCCGCAGCGGCTGCAGCCAATATGGGCAGTAAGGTCTTATTGGTTACTATGAACATGCAGACCATCGCTCAAATGAGCTGTAATCCTGCGATGGGTGGAATTGCCAAGGGACAAATTGTAAGAGAGATAGATGCAATGGGAGGCTATAGTGGAATTGTATCGGATCTAAGTACTATTCAGTTTAGAATGTTGAATAAGAGTAAAGGACCTGCTATGTGGAGTCCTCGTACTCAAAACGATCGTCATTTATTTGCTGCCAAGTGGAGGGAAATGTTGGAACAAACCCCGAATGTAGATTTTTACCAGGATTCTGTGAACGAATTAATCATTAAAAACGGGAAGGCTTGTGGTGTTAAGACTAGTTTGGGTCATTTAATTGAGTCAGATGCAGTAGTAATTACCAGTGGAACCTTCTTAAATGGAATAATGCATATTGGAGAGAAACAAATTGGTGGTGGAAGGGTGGCAGAAAAAGCTGCAACAGGAATTACAGAGCAATTGGTTTCTTTTGGTATGGAGTCTGATAGATTAAAAACAGGTACTCCGCCAAGAGTTGATGGAAGAAGCTTAGACTATTCTAAGATGGAAGAGCAAAAAGGAGACGAAGAAGTGGTGGGCTTTTCTTATTTAGACATACCAAGAGTAAAAGCCGAAGATCAAAGATCTTGCTTTATTACCTATACAGATACGGTGGTACACGATATATTAAAGACTGGTTTTGATAGAAGCCCCATGTATGCGGGCAGAATTGAAGGAGTAGGCCCAAGATATTGCCCAAGTATTGAAGATAAAATCAACAGATTTGCAGAAAGAGAACGTCATCAGTTATTTGTAGAGCCAGAAGGTTGGAATACAGTGGAGATTTATGTAAATGGTTTTAGTACAAGCTTGCCAGAAGAAGTACAATACGAAGCACTTCGTAGAGTTCCGGGTTTTGAGCATGCTAGAATGTTTAGACCAGGTTATGCTATTGAATATGATTTCTTCCAACCAACACAATTAAAGTATACTCTAGAAACCAAAGCCATCGAAAATTTATTTTTCGCTGGACAAATAAATGGAACAACTGGATACGAAGAAGCAGCATGTCAAGGTTTGATGGCAGGTATGAATGCGCATTTAAAAATCACGCATAAAGAACCATTGATCTTACAAAGAAGCGATGCATATATTGGCGTGTTGATTGATGATTTAATTGGTAAAGGAACGAACGAACCTTACAGAATGTTTACATCAAGAGCAGAATTTAGAACCCTACTCAGACAAGATAATGCCGATCTAAGATTAACGGAACTAAGCCATAAGCTAGGACTAGCAAGCGATACAAGGATGCGTCGTGTAGAAGAGAAACAACAAAATGTTGCAGAGATTCGACAAATCTTAAATACACATTCTATAGATCCAGAAGAAATCAATGCATTTTTAACGGAGATAGAATCTGCACCTTTAATAGAAAAACAAAAAGCTGCGAAACTGGTATTACGTCCTAATATTAGTTTACAACAAATATTAGCCAATAGCGAAACCTTAAAAGAAAGGTTGGTAAACCAAGAAGTCGAGTTTATCGAACAAGCAGAAATACAGGTTAAATACGAGCGCTATATTGAGAAAGAAAAAGAGATAGTGGACCGAATGGCCACATTAGAAAATCAATTAATACCAGACAGTTTTGATTATGATAAAGTGTCTGCCCTTTCTATTGAAGCCCTACAAAAGTTTAAAAAAATAAGACCCTTAACCCTTGGACAGGCTAGCCGTATCAGCGGAGTGAATCCAAGTGATATCCAAATTTTGATGGTCTTTATGGGTAGATAGCCATTTATCAAAAATTCGAATTTTCGCTATTTTATAAACGCATAATTCATTAGCTTTAGAATCATTCTTTAAGTAATATTCTAAACAAAAATTATCGCGTATGAAGAGGATTTTTTTATCCCTTCTTTTACTCATTACGGGAGCTGCTGCATTTGCGCAGGAGTCATTTCCAATTAATGGTATAAGAGATGTAAGATCTGGTAGCTATGCATTTACCAATGCAACCATTGTACAGAATGCAAGTACAAAAATGGAAAAGGCAACCTTAGTAATTAAACAAGGAAAAATTGTAGCTGCAGGTGTGGGTGTAGAAATACCCAAAGATGCAGTAGTAATTGATTGTAGTGGAAAGTATATCTATCCAAGCTTTGTGGACCCTTTAACCGATTATGGTGCAGGTACTCCAAAAAGAAGCGCTGCTGGATTTAACTTTTTTGCTCCAGGACAATTTTTATCTAATAAGCCAGGTGCATATAACTGGAACCAAGCGGTGAAGCCAGAAGTGAATGCAGTAGATGCATTTACTATTGATGAAGCTACTGCAAGTGCTTATAGAAATAATGGCTTTGGAACAGTAATGACCCATGTTAAAGATGGTATTATTCGTGGAACAGGCGCAGTGGTTACATTAGCAGGAACGAACGAAAACAATACTATTTTAAAAACAAAAGCAGCACAAGTATTTTCTTTTGATAAAGGAACTTCTACTCAATCTTATCCTAGTAGTTTAATGGGAAGCATTGCATTACTTCGTCAAACTTATTTAGACGCAAAATGGTATGCTACTAAACCAACAGGTGAAGGGGTGAATTTATCTTTAGAATCATTTAATGCAAACGCGGCTTTACCTCAAATTTTTGTGGCAGATGATAAGTGGTCTGCATTAAGAGCAGATAGAATTGCCAAAGAATTCGGTACACAATATATTATTAGAGGTGCTGATAATGGATACCAAAGAATTGACGAATTAGCTAAAACAAAAGCAACCTATATTTTAGGTATTGATTTTCCTGCAGCTTTAGATGTAGAAGATCCAAACGATGCGCGTTTTGTTTCTTTAGCAGATATGAAGCATTGGGAATTGGCTCCAACTAATCCTGCTGCTTTTGAAAAAGCAGGCATTAATTTTACTATTACTACTGCTGATATGAAAGATAGTAAGCAGTTCTTAGCTAACTTAAGAAAAGCTGTTCAATATGGCTTGTCTGAAACTAAAGCTTTAGAAGCGATTACTAAAACACCAGCTACTATTTTGGGCGTGTATGATCAAGTGGGCTCTTTGGATGCTGGCAAGTTGGCCAACTTTATTATTACTACAGAATCTATCTTTAATAATAATACAAAGATTGTTGAAAACTGGATCCAAGGAAATAAGTATGAAGTAAATCCTAACGAGTGGAATAATTATGCAGGCAAGTATAGCTTGGTATTAAATAATGCAGGAGCTTCAACTACTTATAGTGTAGAAGTGAAAAAAGATATGTCTGCTACTATTATTGGTACAGATACATTAATGGCAAAAATTTCGATCGCTGACGCGATTGTAAAAATGAGTTTCCCAGAGAAAAAAGGTCGTATGGCAGAAACCATTCGTTTAGGTGGTGCTGTAGTTGGAACAAACTGGTCTGGTTTAGGATTGGACGCAAAGGGAAACAAAGTAAGCTGGACAGCAAGTTTTGTAGGTCCTTTAGCTGCGGAAAACAAAAAAACAGATTCTGTTAAATTAAATACAGCTGCTAAATTTGTTTCCACAATTACTTATCCATTTGCTGGTTTGGGTAACGAAGCTATTCCTCAACAAGAAACAATTGTCATTAAAAATGCAACTGTTTGGACTAATGAAAAAGAAGGTCGCTTAACTAATACAGATGTATTATTAAAAGCAGGTAAAATAGCTAAAATTGGAAAAGATATTACAGAAGCTGGTGCAAGAGTAATTGATGGTACAGGTAAATATTTAACACCTGGTATTATTGACGAACACTCTCATATTGGCGCATTGTCTATCAATGAAGGTGCTCAATCTGTAACTTCTGAAGTGCGTATTGGAGATAATATGAATCCAGAAGATATTAATATCTATCGTCAATTAAGCGGTGGTGTGACTACTTCTCATATTTTACACGGTAGCGCAAACACGATTGGTGGTCAAACTCAATTAATGAAATTGCGTTGGGGTGCAACAGACGAAGGAATTAAATATGCTGGCGCTGATCCATTTATCAAATTTGCATTAGGTGAAAACGTGAAGAGAACTTCTGCTGTAATGGGTAATAATCGTTTCCCTGATACAAGAATGGGTGTGGAAGAAGTATTAACTGATGCGTTTGATCGTGCAGTGGATTATCAAAAAGCAATGAAAGCAAATCCAAACACAAGAAGAGATCTAGAATTAGATGCTATTAGTAATATTATGAACAATAAGTTGTTTATTACTTGTCACTCTTATGTTCAAACAGAAATTACGTATGCAATGCGTGCAATAGAGAAATTTAAAGCACAAGGCTATGATTTCAAAATAAATACATTAACGCATATTTTAGAAGGTTATAAAGTTGCCGATAAAATCAAGAAACATGGCGCAAGCGCTGCTACTTTCTCTGATTGGTTTAACTATAAAACAGAAGTACAAGATGCTACATCTTATAATGCAGCTATTATGCATAAAGTAGGTGTAAACACAATCATTAATTCAGATGATGCAGAAATGGCTCGTCGCTTAAATCAAGAAGCGGGTAAGATTGTAAAATATGGTGGTGTGTCTGAAGAAGATGCATTTAAGATGGTTACATTAAATCCTGCAAAAGCATTACACATTGATAACAAAGTAGGAAGTATCAAAGTGGGTAAAGATGCCGATGTGGTTTTATGGACAGATAATCCATTAAGCATTTATGCAAAATCTTTATATACTATTGTAGATGGTACAGTATATTTTGATAGAGCGAAAGATGCTGAGAAATCAAAAGCTTTAGCAGAACAAAGAGCTAAATTGATTCAAAAAATGTTGGGTGAAAAAAGAGCAGGTGCTCCAACAAGACCAGCTACTCCAAGTTACCAAACCATTTTATCATGTGGCGACCATGATCACGAAGATCATTTAGCTACTATTTATGAATCTCAAAATAACTAAGCCATGCAAAAGAAATATTCTAACATATTATTAGCTTCTCTTGCATTGTTAAGTATAACAGCAAGAGCACAGGAAACAATTTATCCTGCAAAAGCACAAAAAGGAGTAACCGTTATTACCCATGCAACTGTGCATGTGGGTAATGGTACAGTATTAAATGACGCTTCTGTAAGTTTTGAAAACGGAAAGATCACCGGTGTTGGTTCAATTACACCAGCTGCAGGTGCAACCGTGATTGATGGTACAGGTAAGCATGTTTATCCAGGATTTATTTTACCTAGTTCTGATTTAGGATTAAGAGAAATTAGTTCTGGAGTAAGAGGTAGCAACGATTATTTAGAAATTGGCGAGAACAACGCGAATATTCGTTCTATCGTTGCATATAATACAGACTCTAAAAATATTGCTGTATTAAGAGAGAACGGTATTTTATTAGCAGGAGTTGCACCACAAGGTGAATTAATCGAAGGAAGTTCTAGCGTTGTTCAATTAGACGCATGGAATTACGAAGATGCTGCTTATAAAATGGATAACGGTATCTATATTAATATGCCTAGCTTAATGGCAAGAAGAGGTCGTGGTGGAATTATGGCAAGAGTTCCAGGAGCAGATCCTGCGAAGCAAGCGCAAGACAAAATTGAAACCATTAAAAAATTCTTCACAGAAGCAAAAGCATACTATCAAGAAAAAACACATACTGCTAATAATTTAAAATTTGAAGCAGTGCGTGGATTATTTGATGGCAAACAAAAACTATTTGTACGCGCACAAGAAGTAAAGCAAATCTTATTAGCTGTTGACTTGGCTAAAACTTTTGGATTCCAATTAGTAGTAGTGGGTGCATCTGAATCTTTTCAAATCGCCAATTTCTTAGCTGCAAATAATGTTCAAGTTATATTAGATAGCCAACATAGTTTACCAGCTACAGAAGATGATGATGTGGATCAACCTTATAAAACACCAGCAGCTTTACAAAAAGCAGGTGTGGTATTTGCCATTAATGATATTCACGACCAAAGCCGTTTTAGAAACCTAGCATTTAATGCTGGAACAGCTGCTACTTATGGCTTAGACAAAGAGCAGGCTTTAACAGCCATTACATTAAATACTGCCAAAGTTTTGGGTATTGATGCAATGACAGGTTCTTTGGAAGTAGGTAAAGACGCGAATATCTTAGTGTCTACAGGCGATGCTTTAGATATGAGAGGCAATGTGTTTACTAAGACTTTTATTCAAGGACGCGATGCATCTTTGGACAATAAGCACAAGCAATTGTACGAGCGTTACAAGCATAAATTTGATATTCAATAAGATCAAATAAAACCTTTATAGAAAGCACCTTCCCGATTACACGGGAGGGTGTTTTTTTTGCTACCTTAGCAACATGTCTAAGAAACTATATTTACTCGATGCGCTTGCGCTTATATACAGAGCATATTATGCATTAATAAGAAACCCGCGTATCACTAGCACCGGCATTAACACCAACGCGCAGTTTGGTTTTACGAATACTTTATTAGAAATTATTAAAAAAGAAAACCCTACGCATATAGCAGTGTGTTTTGATACGCATGCACCAACGGAGCGTCACACAGATTTTACAGACTATAAAGCGAATAGAGAAGAAGCGCCAGAAGATTTGTTAAGTTCTCTTCCACATATTAAAGCCATCATTGAGGGTTTTAATATTCCTGTGGTAGAATGTGATGGATACGAAGCCGATGATGTGATTGGAACCCTTGCATGGCAGGCTGCAGACTTAGGATATGAAGTATATATGGTGACTCCAGATAAAGACTATGGTCAGTTATTGGTAAAACCCAATGTATATATGTGGAAGCCTCCGGCTTTTGGTAACGAGAGAGAGATTTTAGATGCCGAAAAAATTAAGGCAAAATGGGACATTGCAAGGGTAGATCAAGTAATTGATATGTTGGGCTTGATGGGAGATGCTGCAGATAATATTCCAGGTATTCCGGGCGTGGGTGAAAAAACCGCCGCTAAATTATTAAAAGAGTATGATACCCTAGAAGGTGTTTTAGCCAATGCTGACAAGATAAAAGGTGCGATGGGCGAGAAAGTAAGAGCAGGAAAAGACTCTGCTATTATGAGTAAAAAATTGGCGACCATTATTACTAATGTACCCGTGCAGTTTCACGAAGAAGATTATAAATTATCAGAAAAAAATATCCCAGCACTAACCGAAATATTTAATCTTCTAGAATTTAAAACACTTGGTAAAAGAATTTTAGGGGGAGACTTTGAAGTTGTTACAGAGGCGGCCAAAGAAGAGAAAGACGCAGTGCGTCTTTCGATGAAGGGGCAAACCGACTTGTTTGGAAATGCCGTTACCCTCAAAAAAGAAAAAATTATTAAAACCAAAACCATTGTTTTAGATTCCGAAAAAGGTACACAGGAAGTTTTGGAGCCTACTGATGAGCTAGAGGTAGATGAAGATATACCAGCATTGGTAGTCAATAAAAATATTGAGAATACCCCACACCAATACGATGCAGTGGTGGGCGACGATGCTATTCAACAATTAGTTGAAACGCTTTTAAAAGAAAATGAAATTTGTATCGATACAGAAACCACGGGAATTGATGCAAATAATGTAGAGTTAGTGGGTTTAAGTTTTTCTTTTAAAGAACATACTGGTTATTATGTTCCTGTTGCAAATGATGGTGAAGGCAAAGATGGCGCTAAGCATATCTTGTCTTTATTTAAAAAACTATTTGATAAAGAAGAGGTTTTATGGATTGGTCAAAACCTGAAATATGATTTCTTGGTATTGAAATGGTATGGAGTGGAGTTAAAGGGAAAAACATTTGATACCATGTTAGCACACTATGTGATTGAGCCAGAAGGTAGACGTAGCATGGATTTGCTGAGTGGCCAATTCTTGGGATACGAGCCAGTATCAATTGAAAGTATCATTGGAAAGAAAGGAAAAAACCAAGGAAGCATGCGTGATGCAGCATTAGAACAAATTAAAGAATATGCTGCAGAAGACGCTGATATTACTTTACAATTAAAACATTGTTTGGCTCCTTTGATTTTGAAAAAAGAAGTGAGCAAGGTTTTTAATGAAGTAGAAAATCCTTTAATGCCTGTACTAGTAGATATGGAATTTGAAGGGGTTAAAGTTGACGTAGATTTTTTAAATGAATACAGTAAGGTTTTAGAAGTAGAAGCAAAAGAAAGTGAAGAGAAAGTTTATGCAGCTGCTGGTGTGCGTTTTAATTTAGCTTCCCCTAAACAATTGGGTGAGGTATTGTTTGAAGTAATGAAGTTGGATGACAAAGCAAAGAAAACAAAAACAGGACAATACGCTACAGGAGAAGATGTATTACAAAAGATGGCAGCCAAGCATAAGATTGTTGATGATATTTTAAATTTCAGAGAACTGACAAAATTAAAATCCACTTATGTAGATGCAATTCCTGAATTGATTAATCCAAGAACAGGACGTATTCATACTAGCTATGCACAAGCGGTTGCTGTTACCGGTAGATTAAGTAGCACCAATCCCAACTTGCAAAATATTCCTGTTAGAACAGATAGAGGTAAAGAAATTAGAAAAGCTTTTATCCCAAGAGATCCATCAAGAATATTAGTGAGCGCCGATTATTCTCAAATTGAATTAAGGGTAGTAGCAGCAATTAGTGGAGATCCGAATATGTGCGAAGCATTTAAATTGGGTAAAGACATTCACACCGCCACTGCTGCAAAAGTATACGGGGTAGACGAAGCCGATGTGACTAAAGAAATGCGTTACAAAGCAAAGAGCGTGAACTTTGGTATTATTTACGGTCAGGGTGCATTTGGTTTAGCAGAAAACTTGGGTATCTCCAGAACAGAAGCCAAAGAAATTATAGACAACTATAAAAAAGAGTTTACTAATATTCAAAAATACATGGACCAACAAATTAACCATGCTAAAGAATTGGGCTATGTAGAAACCTTAATGGGAAGAAAGCGTTGGTTAAGAGATATCAATAGTTCTAATTTTACCGTACGTGGTTTTGCAGAACGAAATGCTATCAACTCTCCTATTCAAGGATCTGCTGCTGACATGATTAAATTGGCAATGATTAAAATTCACCATGCCATGAAAGAAAAAACCTGGGAATCAAAAATGATTTTACAGGTACACGATGAATTGATCTTTGATGCTACCGAAAAAGAATTACCAGCTTTAAAAGAATTAATACTTTCTTGTATGACTAGCGCCATGGAACTTCCTAATGGGGTTCCGGTGGAAGCAGAGTTGGGAGTTGGTAAAAACTGGTTATTAGCACATTAAAAAAAGCCCTTAGTTTTTCTAAGGGCTTTTTATTATCTATTCATGCTGGCTAAGAACTCTTCGTTGTCCTTTGTGCCGCGCATGCGTTTTAATAATTCATTCATCGCTTCATCTGTATTCATATCGTTGATGAATAATCTTAAGATATTCATTCTTTGTAATACATCTGCAGACAATAATAAATCGTCTCGTCTTGTGCTTGATCCTACTAAATCAATAGCAGGGAAAATGCGCTTGTTTGCTAAACGGCGATCTAATAATAATTCCATATTACCTGTACCCTTGAATTCTTCAAAGATTACTTCATCCATTTTAGAACCCGTTTCAATTAACGCTGTTGCTAAAATAGTTAATGAACCACCGTTTTCAATTTTACGTGCTGCACCAAAAAATTGTTTTGGTTTTTGCATGGCATTTGCTTCCACACCACCAGATAAAACCTTGCCAGAGCTTGGTGCTACTGTATTGTGTGCACGTGCTAAACGTGTGATAGAATCTAATAATATCACTACATCGTGTCCGCACTCTACTAATCGCTTTGCTTTTTGTAAAGCCATTGTAGAAACTTTTACGTGCTTTTCTGCAGGCTCATCAAATGTAGAAGCAATTACTTCTGCTCTAACAGAACGCTCTACATCGGTCACTTCCTCTGGACGTTCATCTACTAATACCACCATCAAATAACATTCAGGATGATTAGCAGCTATCGCATTCGCCACTTCTTTTAATAACATAGTCTTACCCACTTTTGGTTGCGCAACAATCAATCCACGTTGCCCCTTACCAATTGGTGTAAACAAATCCATGATACGTGTACTATAAGAAGTAGCCGAAGTATATAAATTTAATTTTTCAAAAGGAAATAATGGTGTCAAGTAATCAAATGGAATACGATCACGAATTTCATCTGGTCTCTTACCATTCACAAAATCTACTTTGGTTAAAGCAAAATATTTTTCGCCTTCTTTTGGAGGTCGCACAGTGCCTTGCACCGTATCACCTGTTTTTAAACCGAATAATTTTATTTGAGATGGAGATACATATACGTCATCAGGAGAAGACAAATAATTATAATCTGAAGATCTTAAGAAACCATATCCATCAGGCATCATTTCTAATACCCCCTCAGAAGCAATCGCGCCGTCGAACTCTACATTGAACACTGGTTCTTTCTTAGGCTGATGTCTGTTTTGGTGTTGGTGATGTCCCTGACCCGGTCCTCTTTGATCTGCTTGAACAGCTGGATCAGCAGTTTGGGCAGCCTGAGCTTGATCAGGTGCTGGCGTTTCGCTAGCTGCACTTTCGTCACCAAATAATTTAGCAGCTATTTGAGAAGCTTTTTCGTCGATGCTTTCTGTTGGAGCAGGAGCTTCGGCCTCTTTTTTAGCTATAGGTTTACGCTTTTTTTCTGGTGCTGGTTCTGCTTTTGAAGCTTTGGCAGCAGGCGCTGCAACGGGTTTACGGCTTCTTTTTGGTTTCTCGTCTTTTTCTTGCACAGTAAAATGAAGGGGTTTATTAAAAATCTAGGGGTTAAACAGGTCTTTTTTTGAAAATGGTCGTCTGAAATGACTTTTTGATCTGGAACGATGGAATTAATTACCCGATTTCGTCCCTTTCTACTGCAATGATAAGCCCTTTTTCAATAAAAAAACAATTTTTTATGGGTTATCTTTGCCTTCCAAATAGATAGTATGTTCAACAAAAGAGTAAAAATAAAGCAATTGTTAAGCGGCACCGATGCGGCTAGCGCAGTAGGGTCCGAAGTGGTGGTAATGGGATGGGTGCGTACATTTAGAAACAATCAGTTCATCGCCTTAAACGATGGTAGTACAAATAATAATGTTCAGGTAGTGGCGAGCCTAGGTGAGTTTGATGATGCTATTTTGAAACGTATCACTACTGGAGCTTCTTTAAAAGTAACTGGTGTTGTAGTAGAAAGTTTGGGTAAAGGACAAACAGTAGAAGTGAAAGCAACAGCGATTGAAATTTTAGGAGATAGCGACGCAGAAAAATATCCTTTACAACCTAAAAAACATTCTTTAGAATTTTTAAGAGAGAAAGCGCATTTGCGTTTTAGAACAAATACATTCGGATCTGTTTTCCGTATTCGTCATTCATTAGCATTTGCGGTACATCAATTTTTTAATGATCGCGGATTTTTATATTTACACACACCTATTATTACATCTAGTGATGCAGAAGGTGCGGGTGAAATGTTTCGAGTTACAACACTTCCATTAGAAGGTGCACCAAAAAACGAAGCAGGTGAAATTGATTTTACTGAAGACTTTTTTGGCAAGAGCACTAACTTAACAGTGAGTGGTCAATTAGAAGGAGAGCTGGGCGCAATGGCCTTTTCAGACATTTATACTTTTGGTCCAACCTTCCGTGCAGAGAACTCTAACACAACAAGACACTTAGCAGAGTTTTGGATGATCGAACCAGAAGTTGCCTTCAACGATTTGGAAGACAACATGAATTTAGCAGAAGATTTTATTAAGCATTTGATTGCATATGTGATGGAAAAAAATGCAGATGATTTAGCATTTTTAGATGCACGTTTAGCAGAAGAAGAAAAACAATTGCCTACAGAAAAAAGAAGTGGTTTGAGTTTGATAGAGAAATTAAAATTTGTTCTTGAAAACGGATTTGAAAGAATCACTTATACAGAAGCCATTGATATTTTATTAAATAGCAATCACTATAAGAAAAAGAAATTTACTTATGATGTGAAGTGGGGAATAGATTTACAAAGTGAACATGAGCGTTATTTAGTAGAGCAACATTTTAAAAAACCTGTTATTGTAACTGGTTACCCTGCTGCGATCAAAGCATTTTACATGCGTATGAATGATGGTTGTGAGCCAGGCAAAGAAACAGTTGCAGCAATGGATATCTTAGCGCCAGGTATTGGTGAGATTGTGGGTGGTTCTCAAAGAGAAGAGCGTTTAGAGAAATTAGAGCAAAGAATGAATGACATGCATATCCCATTAGAAGAAATGTCATATTATTTAGATACAAGACGCTTTGGTAGCGTGCCACATGCGGGTTTTGGCTTAGGCTTTGAGCGTATGGTACAGTTTGTAACAGGTATGACCAATATTAGAGACGTAATACCTTTTGCAAGAACACCAAAAAATTGTGAGTATTAATAAACAACCATGGGAATATTATTTGTTTTAATTGGCGCTTTTTGTTTTGCACTGAGTAATGCATATTGGAAAAAAGTTACTCAAACTATTCCGTACCAAGTAGGTATGTTTTTTAGAGGCATATTTGCTTCAGTAGTTTTTGCTATTTTATATTTTGGATTTAGAGAGAGTGCATTTTTTACGGGCTGGACAGTAAGACCATTAGCAATAGATCAAAATTTATTATTAACTATTGCACTATGCATTTTTAATATTTTTGGTTTACTGTTTTTTTTACGCGGTATTCAAAAAGCGCCTGTAAGTATTGTGGTGCCTGTATCTGCATTGAAAGTCTTTACTATTTTAACTGCAGTTTTTGTAGTGGGTGAGGTTTGGAAAATGCCGTACTTGTATGCATTTGTTTTATCAACTGGAGGTTTATTGTTTTTATATTTAGAAGCAAGTTCGCATGCAAGTTCTAAAGAACAAAAAACAGGAGTGCTTTACGGATTGGCTTCTAGTTTTTTCTGGGGTAGCTCTTATGCTTTGTATACTTATCCTATTCAATGGTGGGGTCCTTTAGGTTTTAGTTTTGTTATTGAAACTACGGCGATGTTATTTGGATTGGTATTAATTATTAAAGATGGGTTATTGTCAACAGTGCATCAATATATTAAAGCAACACATATTCAAACATATATTGTACAAGGTATTTTATTAGTAGCAGGCGGATTGGCTATTAATATTTCTTATCAATACTTGCCAATAATGGTGATCAATATTTTGATTATCAGTAGCCAGTTATTGTCTGTTTTATTGGGCTTTATGTTTTTTAAAGAAAGACTTAGTGCAAAACAGTGGTTGGGTTTGGTATTGATTATTGCTAGCTTTTTTGTGGTAGCCACTGCCGTTTAAAGCTGATTTTCAATAAATAAGCTTAATTTTTTGCTATTTAAGGCGGCCTGGCCTATATTTGCTCCCCGAACAAATAGTTCGGAATCTACGGAATGGTGCGGTAGCTCAGTCGGTAGAGCAAAGGACTGAAAATCCTTGTGTCGCCGGTTCGATCCCGGCCCACACCACGAAGATTCCCTTGTAATGATTTGATTATCAAAGATTTACGAGGGTTTTTCTTTTTCAAAAAACACCAGAACTCCAAAAGGAACTCCAAGTAAAATACTACGATTAACATATTAATTGACTTAATTTTAAGTAATTCAAAAATTAAATCAATTGACGTGGGAATAAATTCTGGTTTTCAAAAATTAAAATCTCCTACCCTAAAACAAAATCTTGAACGATGTTCGAAAGTTTTGTTTGATAAAAAAAATCATATTACCGCTAGACAATTGGGATTTAATAAACTACATGAATTATCAAACAAGGGAGATAAAAGATGGAAAGAATATTTTAATAAAAATGGAAAAGTGTTTTTAAAAATTCGAAGTGTTAATGAAAGTATGTGTGATAGAATATTATTCCAAAAATCAATTAGGAATTTTATTGGACCAAATGTTCCGTTGCCAGTGAAGGAGAAGAAAGTGAAAAGGAGTTATGTTAAAGGGGGATTTGGTGGGAAAGTATTAGGATTTAATTTTTATGTTCAAAGGAATGGAAAGTTATTAAAGAGAGAAAGAAAAATTCTGTTGACAAAAGGTTCTGACTATATTGAAGAAGTAAGGGGGTTTTATAAAAACAACATTATGATAGATGGACTTGACAATACATTTACTGATGATGAAAATATTGAT
>JBJOIU010000041.1:0-19972 GCA_046046935.1 Bacteroidota bacterium | reverse complement strand
GGATTAAACTCAAGCTATGCAATCTTCCAAGATGCAACAGGAAAAGCATGGGATAGAGTAATCGCATTAGGTATCGCTATTGGTTCTGGTTATTTATTTGAAACAGATTTCAAAAAAGAAGTGTATTCAGATTTAACTGGAGAGCGTGGTACATTAATGGGTGCTATCCAAGGTATTTTTGCTGCACAATACGAAGTATTAAGAAAGAATGGTCACTCACCTTCTGAAGCGTTCAACGAAACAGTAGAAGAGTTAACACAATCATTAATGCCATTGGTAGCAGAAAACGGTATGGATTGGATGTATGCAAACTGTTCAACTACAGCACAAAGAGGTGCGTTGGATTGGTGGAAGAAGTTCCGTGATGCAACATTACCAGTATTCTCAGACTTATATAATAGCGTAGCAACAGGAGCAGAAGCTGCTAGATCAATCGATTTAAACAGCAAGCCTGACTATCGTGAAAAATTAGAAGTTGAATTAGCTGAATTACACAATAGTGAAATGTGGCAAGCTGGTAGAACTGTAAGAAGTTTACGTCCAGAGAACCAGAAAGCAAAATAATGAACAAACAACTAGTCGATAAGCCTGCATTGGATATTCAGGGAGCGTATGCAAGATTGAAGCCGGTGGTAAATCATACCCCGCTGCAGTTTAATGCCAACCTTTCTAGAAAATACCAATGCAGGGTTTATTTAAAAAGAGAAGATCTGCAAATTGTACGCTCTTATAAATTAAGAGGTGCCTACAATATGATGAGTCAAATGTCTTCAGAGCAATTGGCAAAAGGTGTTGTATGTGCTAGTGCAGGGAATCATGCGCAGGGTTTTGCATACAGTTGTAAAAAACTAAATGTAAAAGGAGTGGTATTTATGCCTATCCCTTCTCCTCAACAAAAAGTGAATCAAACAAAAATGTTTGGTGAAGAAAATGTTGAAGTAAAACTAGTAGGCGACACTTTTGACGATACGGCGATTGCAGCAAAAGCCTATACCAAAGAACATGGTATGACTTTTATACCTCCTTTTGATCATCCATCTATCATAGAAGGACAAGCAACAGTTGGTGTAGAATTATTAGAAGATTATAATCAATTAAATCAACCACCGATAGATTATATATTTATCCCAGTGGGTGGTGGTGGATTGAGTGCAGGCGTGGGCACTTATTTTAAAGAACACTCGCCTAACACAAAAGTAATTGGACTAGAGCCAGAAGGTGCGCCAAGTATGTTGGCTGCATTAAAGGCAAATCATCCAGTAGAATTAGCAAGCATTGATAAGTTTGTGGATGGTGCTGCAGTAAAAAGAATTGGAGACGTAACTTTTGCGTTTTGTAAAGACGCGATAGATGATATGCATTTGGTACCAGAAGGAAAGATCTGTTCTACCATTCTACAAATGTATAATGAGGAAGCCATAGTAGTAGAACCTGCAGGCGCATTGAGTATTGCTGCATTAGATGATTATGCAGAACAAATAAAGGGTAAAACCATTGTTTGTATAGTGAGTGGAAGTAATAATGATATTGCACGTATGCAAGAAATCAAAGAGCGTTCTTTAATCTATGAAGGATTAAAATATTATTTCTTGATACGCTTTGCACAAAGACCAGGCGCTTTAAAAGATTTTGTGAATTTGGTGTTGGGTCCAACAGACGATATTACCCGATTTGAATATATCCAAAAGCATAATAAAGAGGCGGGTCCGGCATTAGTGGGATTGGAATTAAAATCGAAAAAAGATTATGATATTTTAGTGGAGAACATGAAAAAATATCAGATCAATTATAATGAGATCAATAAGGATGATAATATGTATGGCTATTTAATATAGTCTACACAAAACAAATTGTATGCAGGTTTTAAAATTCGGAGGAAGTTCAGTTGGAAGTGCAGAAGCGATAGCAAAAGTTGTCGCTATTGTAACAGAGCGCATCAAAAAGGAGCCGACTATTGTAGTAGTATCTGCAATGAGTGGGGTGACAGATCAATTATTGATGTTGGCACAAAGTGCATCACAAGGTAACGAGGCGTATAAAACTATTATTCAAAATATTGAACAAAAGCATTTAGATGCCGTAAGAGCTTTATTGCCAATACAACAGCAATCAGGCACTTTAAGCATGGTCAAGCAATTATTGAACGAATTAGAATCTAATTGCGAAGGCTTATTTATGTTAAGAGAGTTGTCTATGCGTATGCAGGATAAAATTATCTCTTATGGTGAAATCTTATCTTCAAAAATCATTAGTGCCACATTTGAATCGAAGGGTATCAAACAACAATGGATAGATTCAAGGGATTTAATTAAAACAGATAGCAAGTATTTTAATGCAGTGGTGAATAAAGAATTAACGGATAGTACTATTCAACAATACTTTGCAGCAAAAGAAAATACAGGCTTTGATGTGTATATGGCACCAGGCTTTGTTGCTTCAGATAAAGAAGGAAATACAACTACACTCGGAAGAGGAGGATCAGATTATACTGGAGCTATTTATGCAGCTGCTTTAAAGGCAAGCGCATTAGAAATATGGACAGATGTATCTGGTATGATGACAGCAGATCCAAGAATGGTAAGCAATGCTAAAGAGATTCCGCATATCTCTTATCAAGAAGCCATGGAATTATCTCATTTCGGTGCGAAGATTATTTATCCCCCAACCATACAGCCGGTAATGTATCAGAACATACCAGTTTGGATTAAGAATACTTTTGAACCAAATCATCCTGGAACTATTATAGAGAATCATTCTCCAAAGGATGATAATTTTATCAGAGGTATCTCTAGTATCAAAGACTTATGTTTATTAAGTCTAGAAGGTGCGGGTATGGTAGGTATACCAGGTTTCTCTAAAAGATTATTTGATGCATTGGCTAAAAAATTAATCAATGTTATTTTAATCACACAGAGTTCTTCAGAGCATTCCATCTGTGTGGGTGTGAATGTGCAAGACGCTCATCAAGCAAAATTAGCTGTGGATGCAGAATTCGAACAAGAGATCAATACACAGAAAGTTGAGCCATTAATTATAGAAAAAGATTTATCTATCATTGCCTTGGTGGGAGAGCAAATGCGCAACCATCCTGGTGTGAGTGGAAAGATGTTTGGTGTATTAGGAAGAAATGGTATCAATGTAAGAGCCATTGCACAAGGTTCTTCAGAAAAAAATATCACAGCGGTAATTGCAAGTGCTGATGTAAAAAAAGCCATCAACGTATTACACGAAGAGTTTTTTGAAACAAGCTATAAGCAATTAAATATTTATGTAGCAGGTGCAGGTAATGTAGGTGGTAAATTATTAAATCAAATTGGTAAGCAGGTAGAGTATTTAAAAAAATCATTACGCTTACAAATTAATATAGTAGGTATTGCGAATAGTAAGAAACAATTGATCAATGTAGATGGTTTAGATTTAACCAATTGGAAAGATCAATTAGCGAATGCAACATCAGGTGGCATTACAGAATATGTGAATGCTATTATTGAAAATAATTTACGCAATAGTGTATTTGTAGATGTAACAGCCCACGAGGGAGTAGCTAATGTGTATTCACAACTTTTAGAGAAAGCAGTATCGGTAGTAGCATGTAATAAAATTGCTTGTTCTTCTCCTTATGCGAATTATGCAAAACTAAAAGCATTAGCAAGACAATACAATGCAGCTTTCTTATTTGAAACCAATGTGGGAGCTAGTTTACCAATCATTGGCACATTAAATGACTTAATCAGAAGTGGAGATAGTATTAATAAAATAGAAGCGGTATTATCTGGTACTTTAAACTTTGTGTTTAATAATTATGCTGGTGGTACAGATGGAAAGAGCTTTGCACAAGTTGTAAAGCAAGCACAAGAAGAAGGGTATACAGAACCAGATCCAAGATTGGATTTAGGGGGGACCGATGTAATGCGTAAGATCATGATCTTAGCGCGTGAAGCTGGACAAAAAATGGAAATGGAAGATATTAGCAATAATGCCTTCTTGCCATCATCTTGTTTTAATGGATCGGTGGCAGATTTTTATGCAGAGATGGAAAAACAAGAAGCACATTTTAAAAAGCTATATGATGCAGCAACTGCAGAAGGTTGTAAATTAAAATTTGTAGCCTCTTTTGAAAACGGAAAAGCAAAAGTAGGATTACAACATATTCAACCAAGTTCTGATTTTTATCATTTATATGGTAAGGATAACTTAGTACTTTTCTATAGTATGCGTTATCCTGAATTACCATTGGTGATTAAAGGAGCAGGGGCAGGAGCAGATGTCACCGCTTCTGGGGTCTTTGCAGATATTATCAGAGCAGCAAGAGTATAAAATAAATAAATATGAATCATTGGATCAACATTAAATCACCAGCTACTGTAGCCAATATGGTATGTGGATTTGATATCCTCGGTTTTGCCGTGGAGAATCCTTATGATGAAATGGAAATGCGTTTAGTGCCAAGAGCTGCTGGACAAAGTATTACAGAAGCCATTAAGATCATTAATATTGATAATTATAATTTACCTACCGAGCCAGAAAAGAATGTGGCAGGTGCAGCATTGATTGCTTTAATAGAAGAATATGAAGAAAAGCAATTAGGAACTACCGCTTTGGCTTTTGAAGTAAAGATTAATAAGTTAATCAAACCAGGATCTGGTGTGGGTTCTAGTGCGGCAAGTTCTGCAGGTGCTGTGGTAGGTGCAAACCATTTACTAGACAATATATTTACCAATGATGATTTAGTGCGCTTCGCCATGAATGGAGAGAAAGTTGCATCAGGTGTAAAGCATGCAGATAATATCGCACCATGTATTTTTGGTGGGGTCACATTAGTAAGATCTATTTTTCCTTTAGAAATAATTGCATTGCCTTCCCCAAGTTTACATGTGACTATTGTACATCCACAAATAGAAGTAAGAACAGCAGATGCAAGAAGCATATTAAGACAGAATGTGCAATTAAAAGATGCGATTAAGCAATGGGGAAATATTGCAGGTTTGGTAGCAGGATTAATGAAAGGAGATTATGATTTAATTGGAAGATCCTTAGAAGATGTTATCATAGAACCAGTAAGATCAATATTGATACCAGGTTTTGATGAATTAAAGCAGGCATGTAAAGATGCAGGTGCTTTAGGTGGTGGTATTTCGGGTTCAGGTCCATCTATCTTTTTCTTAAGCAAAGAAAAAGACACTGCATTAAAAGTAGAGCAAGCCATGAAGGATTTATATACTCGTTTAGGATTAGCACATCATACATATGTGACAAGTATTAATCCAACAGGGGTTCAAATTATTAATTAATTACGAAGAGTCGATGCATTATTATAGTTTAGGAAAAATATCACCCAATGTAGATTTCAAAACTGCTGCTATCACAGGGCAAGCACCTGATAAGGGATTGTATTTTCCTTCCGAGATACCGAAGTTTACTAAAGAACAAATAGAAAGATTCAAGACATTGGATAAAGCAACATTGGCCTATGAGGTCATGAAGCCTTATGTTGCAGGAACCATAGATGATGCTAGTTTACAAACCATTTGTGCAGAGACCATTAATTTTGATTTTCCTTTGGTGGCAATTACTGAAGATATTGCTGCTTTGGAATTATTTCATGGCCCAACATTAGCCTTTAAAGATGTGGGTGCAAGATTTATGAGTAGATGCTTGGGATATTTTGCAAAGCAAGCGGCAACTGTTAAATCTCTAGAAAAAAATACTATTACCAAAGATACTACAGTATTGGTAGCAACCTCTGGAGACACAGGTGGTGCGGTAGCCAATGGATTTTTAGGAGTTGAGGGGGTGAATGTGATTATACTTTATCCAAAAGGAAAAGTAAGTCCAATACAAGAATTACAATTAACTACTTGCGGACAAAATATTACAGCCTTAGAAGTTGAAGGAAGTTTTGATGATTGTCAAGCGATAGTGAAAGATGCTTTTATGGATGCAGATTTAAATGCAGCATACAATTTAACTTCTGCCAATTCTATCAACGTTGCAAGATGGTTGCCACAGCAATTGTATTATTTCTTTGCATGGCAAGAGTGGGTAAAAGTTAATGGAGATAATGCGCCTATGCATATTGTAGTGCCTAGTGGCAACTTTGGAAATATTTGTGCCGGCATGATAGCAAAAACTTCTGGATTACCATTAGGACATTTTGTGGCAGCATGTAACGCTAACAATGTTGTTACAAGATATTTGGCTACCGAAAAGTACGAAGTGAAAAAAGCAGTAGCTACTATTTCTAATGCGATGGATGTAGGTAACCCAAGTAATTTTGTGCGAATTATGGAAATCATGCACCAAGATTTCCCAACACTCGTGAAGGCTTTGAGTAGTTATAGCTATGATGATATCAATACACAAGCCACTATTACTAGAGTATACAATGATTATGGTTATACATTAGATCCACATGGTGCTGTAGCATTTTTAGCGGCAGAAGAATTTATACACGATCACGAATATCAAATCACACATTTCAATCATACCACAGAAGCAAGTCCTGTACGTGCTATTATTTTAGAAACTGCACATCCTGTCAAGTTTCCAGAAGTAGTAGAAGAAGCGATTGGACAAACCATTGAAGTGCCAGCTTCTGTTCAATTCTTATTAAACAAAGAAAAAGTAGCTATCCCAATGGGTGCCAGTTTTGGTGTATTTAAATCTTGGATGTTGAATAAAGTGGGGGCTTAATTAATAGAAACCCTTTTTAAAAATTCATTTGCAGTCAAAATAGGTAAAAATTCACTGGAGGATTTGATTAATTTTTTATCACTTGTTAAAAAATAATCCATTTTAAAAGTTAATGCAGTCTGCACTTGAATCGCATCTTCAATATCATTGAAATTGGAAAACATTGCTTTCTGTATATCTTCTTTTGGGGGATCTACAATAGATACAAAAGAAAGTAAATTTAATAAAATTCGTTTTGTTTTTTCAATATCATATTTCTTTTTTAAAAAATAAGAAATAGTATGAATAGTTGCACCACATACATATCCTCTAAAAGTACCTTTTTCAACAGCAGAAATAACCTTTTCAATATCAGATTGATTATTGCGTTGAAGCGTTAGATCTAATAATACATTTATATCGAAATATATTTTATAAGCCATATTTTTTCATTTTGTCTTTGTAGTATTCTTCTTTCCAATCAAAATTCTCGTCGATCTTAGGTTTCGGTAACTCTTTAATTAATTCTACAAAAGATTTCTTCTTTGGTTGAATAATTACTTTAAAATATTCTTCAACCAATTCAGAAACACTTGTATTTTTTAAAGTTGCATATTGCTTTACATCCTCTAATAAGGACTGATCAATGGTTAAATTAAGTCTTGCTTTCATAGTATCTATTGCTAGTATACTACAAAAATACGTATAAATTATATTCATGCGCATAAATTACTTCTTTTAGAATGCAGGCTTTAAATGTAAAAGCTAGATCTTACTCAAAATCAAGTATTTATACGCTATTTGGGTATACATTTTAGGCTATATGTTGAATTACAATTTATAGGTATATTTAAAGATCAAACAAGTCCTATGAAACGATTGATCTTGCAATGCGCATCCGTGCTTGCTATAATATTGGGTTTAAATAGTAATGCAACAGCACAAACAGTGCCTACTGATGCGAATCGCCAAGCCACATATTGTAATCCTATTAATATAGATTATGGCTATTGCCCTATTCCCAATTTTGTACAAAATGGAAAACATCGTGCAACAGCAGATCCAATCATCAGTGTGTACGATAATAAGTATTTTATGTTCAGTACGAACCAATGGGGCTATTGGTGGAGTAAGGATATGAAGGATTGGAATTTTGTTCCAAGAAAATTTTTAAGACCATGGAACAATGTGTATGATGAATTATGTGCACCAGCAAGTGTAGTGTTAGGAGATAGTTTATTAGTAATCGGATCTACTTATCAAAAGAATTTTAGTTTATGGTATAGCACCAATCCAACAAAAGATGATTGGCATGTAGCAGTTGATAGTTTTGAAATGGGTGCATGGGATCCAGGATTGTTTTTAGATGAGGATAATAGATTGTATATCTATCATGGATCAAGTAATGTGTATCCCATTTATGGACAAGAGTTGGATAGAAAAACTTTTAAGCCGATTGGTCCACATGTATCTTTATTCAATTTGGTTGATAGCATACATGGTTGGGAGAGATTTGGAGAACACCAAGACAATACTTTCTTAAAACCATTTATGGAAGGCGCTTGGATGAATAAACAAAATGGAAAATATTATTTACAATATGGTGCGCCTGGTACAGAGTTTAGTGGATACGGAGATGGTGTGTATGTGAGTGATAAACCATTAGGTCCTTTCACTTATCAAAAACATAATCCATTCTCTTACAAACCAGGTGGATTTGCGCGTGGCGCAGGACATGGAGCGACTTATAAAGATGTCTACGATCAGTGGTGGCATATATCTACTATTGCGATTAGTGTGAAAAATAATTTTGAAAGAAGAAATGGAATTTGGCCAGCACAGATAGATAAGGATGGTTTATTATATAGCAATACAGCTTATGGAGATTATCCGCATTATGTACCTAATGCAAAAGCCAATCACGATCAGTCACAGTTTACAGGATGGATGTTATTGAACTATAATAAGCCAGTGCAGGTATCTAGTACATTGAGTGCATTCACCGCCAACAATGCAGTGGATGAAAATATTAAATCTTATTGGTCTGCAACCACCGGCAATAAAGGAGAGTGGATACAATCAGACCTAGGAAAGATTAGTACTATCGAAGCAATACAAATTAACTATGCCGATGAAGGATCCGAGTTAATGGGCAAGTACACGAATATTTATCATCAGTATCAAGTGTATGCTTCAATTGATGGAAAAACTTGGACAATGTTGATTGATAAATCCAAGAATCAAAAAGATGTTCCGCACGACTATGTTGTATTAGATAAACCAACCCAAGCAAGATTTGTGAAGATGGTAAATATACATATGCCAGATGGCAAGTTTGCCATTAGTGGATTGAGAGTGTTTGGAAAAGCGAATGGCCAAAATCCGGGTGTTGTAAAAAACTTTGTACCATTAAGAGGTGATAGTGAAAGAAGAAATGTTTGGTTAAAGTGGGCGTTAAATCCAAATGCAACAGGTTATCATATTTATTTTGGCACGGATCCTGATAAATTATACAATAGTGTTATGGTGTATAGCGCGAGTGAATATTATTTAAATGCACTTGAAAAGAATGAAGCTTATTATTTCCAAATAGAAGCCTTCAATGAATCTGGTATTGGTCCAAGATCGGCGATATTGAAAGCAGATTAAGTTTGTTTTTTCTTTCTGTTAATGTATACAACTACAATTAGTAGAATACTGTTTATTATACAATAAATTACTAATCCTTTATGCGTTGCAATAATTGATTTAATGAACATAAAGGATATGGCTGCGTAAAGAAGAGAAATTTTATTGATTATATTTTTCATAAACTAGTTGCTAAAATCACAATAACCTTTCATGCATTGTGCCCCTGCGGCTACTTGCATAGTGCCGCATAACAAAACACAAGCTGGAGCACCAAAACCAGCGGTTCCACCAATACAACCTGCATGACATAATATGGCACCAGCAGTTACACCTGCAATACATAAATCATAACCCCATGTACACTGATTTTTTGCATTTGGTTTTATACTGTTTGAACGAATCTTATTTTCGCCTACTGCAAAAAGTTTTTGTTGTTCAAAATAAGATTTGCTTGCATCCTTGACATCTTGCTCTTTAATTTTCCCGTATCTATTCTTAAGGTTGTTCCAAGCTTTATAATAATCTGAATTGAATTTTGTTAAATAATTGAGTAGGTTAGGATCATTCATCGAGCTAGTATTAATTTGTTCTACAGTTATTTTATCTTTTAATGCTAATTCAAGTTGGACTATCAATTTAAAACTACTATCTCTCGAAAGAGATTCAGAGATATTTGTATTTACTAGTTGCAAATCATCTGTTTTCCTGCAACCACTTAGCATATATGCTAAGAGAATAATGTTTAAAAGCTTATTAATGTTTTTCATTGAATACTTTTATGATGGGTGTAAAGTATTCATTCATATCTATTTCAAATAGCGTATTTATACGCTATTTCTCTATTTATTATTATCCTAACTAGCAAACATCAAAATCTTGTTGATATAAATAATTCACAAAAATGTGAATTATTTATTTTACCTTTAAAATGTAATTGCTTTGGAAATATTTTTATGAAAAAGAAAAGTACATATTTAGAAGTAGGTGTAAATGTTAGAGATGTTGTTCCATCGGAGGCTTTTCATCCAGGTGAATTATTTTATGATGAACTTAAAGAAAGAGGAATAACACAAAAATCATTTGCTTCAATGAGTGGCATATTACCATCGCAATTAAATGAATTTATAAAAGGTAAAAGAGGAATGTCTGCTGAAATGGCGCTAAAATTTGGCCAAGTTCTAGATATGGATCCAATTTATTGGTTAAATCTTCAAATGATTTATGAATTAGATCTAGCAAAAATTAAACAAAATAAACTTAATAAGCACTTAAGTAAATTAAGAAAAGCATCTTAATAAAAAGAATGGCGGCCCGCAGGGCCGCCACATCATTCCGATTGCTTGCTTAGGGCCGGAATTATTTCTTTATAAATAATTTGTCTGCAGTGAATCTTACTTTCTTCGCGTTAGATAAATAATCATTTGCAGCATCTCTATAACCTAAAGTCATAGCTAATGTTGCGTGTAAACCTTGTGCAGCTAAACCTAATTCAGCATCCACAGCAGCAGGATCAAATCCTTCCATTGGAGTTGCGTCAATTTCTTCAGCAGCAGCAGCTACTAAACCAAAACCTAATGCAATATATGTTTGCTTAGCAGCCCAGATAGCTTTTTGTTCATCAGATTGATGCGCTAAAGAACCATTGATATATCCAGCAAAATCTTTTAATGCGTCCACTGGTACACCTCTTTGTGCAGCAATTTCTTCCATGTACTCAGCAACAGTCGCATCGTTGATAGTTGTCTTCGCAGCAAAAATGATTAAAGCAGAAGATTCTACTACTTGAGGTTGATTGTAAAAATGAGGAGTTAATTTTTTTCTAGTCTCTTCGTCTTCGATAACCAATACTTGGTAGGGAGTTAAACCAAAAGAACTTGGTGCAAAACGAATTGCTTCCAAGATAGTGTTCATTTTTTCTGCAGGGATCTTAGCACCGTTCATTCTCTTAACAGCATAACGCCATTGTAAAGCATCTAATAATTTCATTGTATGAATTTGTTTAATTGTTTAAATCAATGTTTGAACATCAAAATTAGACTAAATAATCTTATCTCCCAAATAAAACACTGAAAATGAGTGTAATGTTTATTATTTTTAAGAACAAATCCCAGAAAATGCAACAATATATTAGTAAGTTATTGAAAATCAGTACTTTATCTGTATTAATAGGTTTTCTTTCGGTAAATACCCTATTTGCCCAACTGCCTGCCTCAACAGTTGCAACATCCAATGCCCAAAGCCAAGCGCCGAATCTGATCATTATTACCACCGATGGTTTTAGATGGCAGGAAGTATTTGGAGGAATGGATACCTCTTTGGCTAAGAACAAAATGTTCAACCAAGGAGATAGTGCTTATATATATAATAAGTATGGTGCATCAACGGTAGCAGAACAACAAAAAAAGCTAATGCCATTTTTTTGGAATCATGTTGCTACAAAAGGCATGTTATTTGGTAATAGATACAAAAAGAATAAAGTAGATGTCGCGAATCCACATTGGTTTTCTTATCCTGGGTACAATGAAATTTTAACAGGCTATCCTGATAGTGCCATTAATTCCAACGACTATCCTCCTAATCCTCATAGCAATGTATTTTCATTTTTAAATCAACAAGCAGCGTATAAAAATAAAGTTGCAGCATTTGGTGCATGGGATGCATTTGATAGAATCTTAAATGAGAAAGCTTCTGGATTCCCTGTTATCAATGGGTTTGAGCCCATCACCCAATTATTACAAGATCCAGTTGCAAAAAGCATTAGCCAAGGTTTACAAGATTCCTACAAACCATTTAAAGAAGTAGAATCTTTAGATGTATATACACATCAACAAGCATTGCATTATTTACAAACAAAAAAACCAAAGGCTTTATATATTAGTTATGGAGAGACAGATGAGTGGGCGCATCATGCACATTATAGAGATTATTTAGATGCAGCACATCAGGTAGATGCATGGATTGCACAAATTTGGAATTGGGTTCAAAACACGCCAAGCTATAAAGACAATACTTATTTATTAGTTACCACCGATCACGGAAGAGGATTTAAAGATGCTTGGACAGATCATGGCGCAGATGTGCAAGGTGCTTCTAGTATTTGGTTTGCAATAATGGGCCCTGGATTAGAAAAGGCTGGAACATTGGGCGAGCAAACAAAAGAAGGGCAGTATTTTCAGAAACAATTAGCAGCTACGATGACTAAATTAATGGGTAATCCGTTTAAGGCGAATCATCCAATTGGAGCTGCGATATATTAATTTAAAATAGTGCTAACTTTGTACTATCGAATTAATTACTATTAAAATAGAATTAAGAAAAATTAAAATGTTATTTACAAAAACCATCAGACAATTGATTGCGCTAGCAATGCTAGTGGTTTTTGCATTTAGTATAACGCCACAACAAATTGTGCACGATGCTGTGGCGAAGCATTTGGATCCTACCATTTGCGCAGTGCATAAAGATGTTCCAGTAGATCAGGTAGAGAATACCAAACTACATTGTAGTTTTGATTTTCAGGTAGCTACTGCTCCGTTTGTTTATTACGATTTTACAATACAAATAAATGCACCTGAGCCAATAGAAACTCAGTATGCATATTATACTGCAGCGCCTGCTGTACAGGCTTTACAAAAAAATACCAATAGAGGTCCGCCGTCTTCAATAAATACTATCGCATAGATTTATTTATTAATTATTAAAGACGAGTAATGAAAAAAATATTCTTTTTTGCATTTATATTAATGCAACAATTTACATGGGCTAATACAGTTGAAGAGTTTTTAGTGCAAGGGCAAATCACGGACAAACAAACAGGACAAAAATTATCAGGAGCGACTATTTATTTTTCTGATTTAAAATTGGGAACCATCACCAATAAAGAAGGCATATATAAAATAAATCTGCCAAAGGGATCACATGTGGCTGAAGTAAGTTTTATGGGTTATGCTACACAGGTATCAACAATTACTATAGACAAAGCGAGTACATTTAATTTTATCCTTCAACCAACAGTGATAGAGGCTGGAGATGTTATGGTGACAAGTTTTTTAAGAGCTACATCTTCTAGAAGAACTCCCACCCCAGTAACGATTATTAAGAAAGAAGAATTATTCAGAGGTATCTCCACAAATTTGATAGATGCCTTATCTAAAGTACCAGGTGTTTCTCAAGTAGCAACAGGTCCTGCAATTTCAAAACCTATTATTAGAGGATTGGGTTATAATAGAGTAGTGGTAATGCACGATGGTATCAGACAAGAAGGTCAACAATGGGGAGATGAACATGGTGTAGAGATAGATGAGTACAATGTGCAAAGAACAGAGGTATTAAAAGTACCAGCGTCATTGATATATGGATCAGATGCATTGGCTGGTGTAATCAATATTATATCCAATGCACCAGTTGCGGAGGGAGTAACTAAAGGAAATGTATTTGCTAATTATCAAACGAATAATCAATTAAGAGGTACGCATTTTGATATTGCTTCAAATAAAAAAGGATTGTTTTGGGGAGTGAACTCTAGCATGAAAGACGCAGGAGATTATCAAAACAAGTATGATGGTTATGTATACAATTCAAGATTTAGTGAAAGAAGCGGGAGTGCGTATATAGGAGTAGATAAAAAATGGGGAAGCTCACAATTTACTTTTAGTAATTTTTATCAAAATCTAGGAATCGTAGAAGGCGATAGAGACGAGACAGGAGCGTTCATCCAAACTGCAGGAAGTACAGCATATAATATGCCAGCTATCCCTATGCAAAAAATACAGCACACAAAGTATACGCTAGACAATACCATTAAGATAGGTGCAGATAGATTAAAAGCCATTATTGGTTTACAAAAAAACCAAAGAATGGAATTTGGGAACGAAGAAAATTTGAAAGAGAGAGAATTATATTTTGATCTACAAACAATTAACTATGCTTTACAATATTTAGTTGCGGAAAAAAATAATTGGAAGAACACTTATGGTATTAACGGAATGCGTCAAACAAATACCAATAAAGGACTAGAAGCTTTGATTCCAGATTATACAAGTTTCGATATCGGAGGATTTTATTATACGCAATACAGAACACCTACAACCCAGTGGAGTGGAGGATTAAGAGTAGATCAAAAACAAATGCGTTTTATTGATCCAGCATCAGATCCGAATGCATGCCCAGATGGCATGGCTTGTATAGCTTTGTATAGACCACCTGTAGAAACCAAAAAAGTATTCAATAATTTATCAGGCGCAATAGGTGTAGCACATGATTTAAGCGAAGCCACAACATTAAAATTCAATATCGCTAGAGGATTCAGAGCCCCAAATTTAGCAGAGCTAAGTTCTTATGGTGCACATGAGGGCACTAATAGATTTGAATATGGTAATGCAGCATTAAGATCTGAGAAGAGTTTACAATTTGATGCGGGTATTGAGTGGAGTAATGCGCATTTAAGTATCGCAGGTAATTTATTTTACAATACAGTAACGGATTATATCTTTTATCAAAAATTGTCTTCTGTAAATAGCGGTGATTCTTTAATAGTACAAATGAATGAAGCAGGTGATACCGAAGAATTATTTGCTTATGCTTTTAGACAAAGAAATGCTCATTTGTATGGAGCAGAATTAAATGTAGACATACATCCACATCCTTTAGATTGGTTGCATGTTGAAAATAGTATTAGCTTAATTAAGGCGCAATTTAATGAGCCATTAGATGGAAGCAAAAATCTTCCAGGTATTCCAAGCGCAAGATGGTTGACAGAAGTGAGATTTGATTTGTTTAAAACTGCGACTGCTGTAAGAAATTCAGCATTAAGCATACAGATAGATAATATGTTTGCACAAAATCATGCATTTACAGGATATAATACGGAGACCAATACACCAGCGTATCATTTAATTAATATGGGTTATAGTACCAATATTATGAGAAAGCAAAAAGTATTGTTCCAATTATCATTCATTGCACAGAACCTAACAGATCTTGCTTACCAAAATCATTTGAGCAGATTAAAATACACAGCAGAAAATATGTCAACTGGCAGAATGGGTGTCTTTAATATGGGACGTAATTTTAGTATTAAAGTGAATGTGCCATTAGTGTTTTAGTAATTTCATATAATAATTATTATGAATACTACTAGTTGTTCATAGTAAAATACAACTAGTAACATAAAAGTTAACATAGAATTAGTAAGGCAAATGATATTTATCATAAAGGAAGCGCAACAAATAGAGTAAATTTGTGGTATACTTATTATGAAGAAATCATTTTCCTTACTTTTTCTTTTGGTTACAATTATTGTAATCTGGACAGCATGTCAACATGAGGTAATTAATGCCAATGCTAATTTAAATACAGATAGTATCGTAATTGTAGTACCACCAGCTAATGGCGGGGCAACTGGAGGTACGACTTCTCCTGCAGTTTCAGACACAGTTTGTTTTAATAGTGAAGTACTTCCCTTATATATTAATTATTGCGGATCGGCAGGATGTCATAATGAGGCTTCACATAGGGATGGTGTAATTACCACCAACTATGGGTATATCATGAATGGAATTAGAGCGAAAGATCCTAACAGAAGTGAATATTATACTATTATTGGTGGAGAAATGCCACCCAAGTCAAGTCCACAAATGACAGCTGCCAACAAAGCCACAATTTTAAAATGGATCAATCAAGGTGCATTAAACACTTCTTGTATCAATACCTGTGATACTACAAAGTTTGGTTATGTGAATGCAGTTCAAACCATCATTGCAGATAATTGTGGAGGATGTCACGGTACCAAGCCAGGCACTGCTAATGTCTACTTAGGAGATTATGCTGGTGCAAAAGCATATATCACTGCTAATAAAACTTTGTTTATAAATTCTATTAATCATTCAGCTTCATTGCCTGCTGCACAAAGAATGCCGCCTTCTGCAAAAATGATAGATTGTAAGATTTTGCAAATACAAAAATGGATTGATAGTGGATATCCTCAATAAATTTTAATTAGTAGTGTAACTGATTTAGGAAGTAAATAAAATATAAATGAATCAAATAATTAAGATAGTTTTTTCATTAGCAATTGTAATAAGTTTTGCTTCTTGTTATTACGATAATAAAGACCAGATGTATCCACAAGTAGTGGTAAGCGCTTGTGATACAACAACAGTTAACTATAGTACTACAGTAACTGCTATTATGAATACACATTGTAATAGTTGTCATAGCACAGTGGCGGCAGCTTCAAGTGGCGGCGGTATTGCTTTAGATACTTATGCATCTGTAAAAGTGTATGCAAATAATGGAAAGCTGTATGGCTCAATGGCACAGAATGGCGCGGCATCGCCTATGCCAAAGAATATGGCGAAATTGGATAATTGTACTATTAATAAAATTGCGGTTTGGATAAATCGCGGAGCCTTAAATAACTAAATATGAAAAAAATAATTATTGGAGCAGCTTGTTTGTTCGTAATGCAATTGGTAACCAATAATCTTAGTGCACAAAAAGTATATGCCACTAAAACAGGACAAGTATTTTTTAATGCAACAGGAGGTATCGAAAAAATTGCTGCAGTGAATAATCAAGTGGATTCAAAATTTGTAGACGCTACTGGGCAAATTGTATTAGCTGTGCTAGTGAAAGGATTCAAATTTGAGAATCAATTAATGGAAGATCATTTTAATGAGAACTATATGGAAAGCACAAAGTTTCCAAAAGCAGATTTCAAAGGGTATATTAAAAATATCAAAGAAGTAAATTTTGCTAAGGACGGCAGTTATCCTGTAACGATAGAAGGTGCTTTAACCATTCATGGTGTATCAAAGCAAGTAAGTACAAAAGGTTCAATGCTACTACAAGCTGGAAAACCAACATTAGTGGGAGAGTTTAGTATTCAAATAAAAGACTACGGCGTTAAAGGATTGTATATAGGAGATAAGATTGCAGCGGATGCTAAAATTAAAGTGAATTGTAAATATCAAAACTAGCACTATGTTTCAAAAGCGCTTATTATCATTACTATTATTAGTTGGTTTATATCAAACTATTACTGCTCAAAACATAGATTTATTTTCCGAGAAGAGTTCATTGAGTGGAAGAGATATCACAACGGGTATCTTTAAATCTACCCGAATCGTGAATGGACAATCTATTGAAAACGTAGGCGCAGGTGTTTTGGATTTTAGAATCTTACACCGCTTTGGTGCGATTAATCAGGGAGGATATAATTTATTTGGATTAGATCAGGCTACGATGCGATTAGGATTGGATTATGGCATTAACTCTAAATTAATGGTGGGAGTAGGAAGAAGCACTTTCGAAAAACAATATGATGCCTTTGTAAAATATAGACTATTACGCCAGCAAACCGGAGAACGCAATATTCCTTTAAGTGTGAGTTATGCAGGAACGGCAATTTATAAATCATTGAAAGATGTAGTGACTACCTACGAGCCTTATAAAACAGATAAACTAAGTTTTGCGCATCAAATATTAGTGGCAAGTAAGGTCAATGATTATTTCTCCATACAGCTTACGCCAACAGTGGTGCATTATAATATGGTAGAGCATCAAGGGATGCCGAATGATTTTTATTCTTTAGGAACAGGTTTTAGATTAAGATTGAGTCCTAGAGTTAATTTAACTTCAGAATATTATTATAGATTTGATAAGTTGACAGGATATTATAATCCAATGACTCTTGGTCTTGATATTGAAACAGGCGGGCACGTGTTTCAATTGCATGTAACCAATTCTACTGGTATGACAGAGCGTACCTTTATCAATGAAACCACTGGATCTTGGGGCAAGGGAGATTTAAGATTTGGATTTAATATATCGAGAGTGTTCACAGTGAGGAAGCCTAAGGAATTGAGAGGATTTTAAATATTAAGTATGAAAAAAGCGATAGGGTTGATTTTATTATTCATCATAATTCTTGCAAGTGCAGGATATTATTATGTATTTGTATATGCAAAGAATCATCATAGAGATATACAGGCAGAGCAATCTATTGTAGTGGTAGCAGATTCGTTGAGTGCAGCATTTGGAGCAGACGAGGCCAAAGCCAATGCTACTTATTTAAATAAAGCGATTCAGGTAACAGGTGCAATATTAAGTATCGATAAAAACCAAGCAGGTCAAACCACGTTATTAGTGGGAGATAAAGCTGCTTTTTCAAATGTATCTATCACATTGACTACGCCGCTCCCCTCCAAGTATGGCGTAGGTTCCACTATTACCGTTAAGGGTGTATGTACCGGCGCGTTAAGCGATGTGGTAGTGACGGATGGGGTTATTCAATGAGGATTGTAAGATTTCTAATCTCTTTTTTTATTTTGCAATTGACTATTGCACAAACTGTTTTTTCTCAACATTTGAGCCTTACACAATATAGAGGAGAGTTTGGATTGCATGTGGGAACAGTAACACATAAAGGAGATATTGCACCAGACAAAAAATTTTATCGTCCCAATTTTGGATTCTATTATTATAAATTATTAGACAAGCATTTGTCGGTTAATTTTAGTTATGAGTATGTGCCTTTGGGAGCGAATGACGCAGGCTCTTCTAATGTAATTTTGCAAAAAAGAAATTTTAACTACTATAGAAGTTTTCAGGAGATGGCTATTTTGTGGGGCTATCATTTTAATCCAATAGAGACGAGGGTATTTAAAAAACCAATCAGTCCTTATATTAATGTAGGCATGGGTTATCTATTGAATGTGCCTACAGATAATAATAATTTTATGTTTTACAAGTATGACGGAGAAAAGCTGCGTGATCAGATATGGCCCATCTTAACCTATCCAATTGCGGTGGGCATTCAGTATCCGCTTCAACCATCACTTTCTTTGTTTACAGAATTCGATTTTCGCATGACTAGTTCAGACGCCGTAGATCATTTTGGAAGCGACTTCCCAGTAATTGTTGGTGCCAAAACCTATACTGCATCATCTAATGGCTATGATTATTTTTATTCCTTCAAAGTAGGATTGCACTATCAGTGGAAGAAAGTGTTGTAATTGTCTGAGGTCCGCACTCATCAAATTTTGGGAAGCGTATTTTGCGTTTTTACCTATAGGTGAAAGTTCAAATTTTTATATTTTTCATTAACTTTGAATTGTGAGACTTGGTAAAGCCTCTTATTATTAAATTAGTAACGTAACCAAGTGAAAGATTCTGGTCCAGCTTTTCTAAGCTGGACTATTTTATTTATGCTTATCTACCCAATAGCTAATAAATCCATAGGTTAATAAAATTACATAACTAAGTATGGTAATTATTATACTTATTTTCAAAGCTCTCTTACTTCTTATAATAGAATCTTTTGATTTTTTAGCATCATAGATCCAGAGGAAAATGTTGAAGAAGATTAATGCAATTAAGAAGTAAATCAATAGTAAGTACATAGTTATCCAAATTTGTTATGATTTATAAAGAATATAATAGTTCTGGAACAAGCTAGTATTACTAAAATATAATAAAGTGTTAGCTCGGTCTTAGTTGGAATTTCATTTTCCAGAAATTTCAATTTCTTTAAAAAATATGGCTTGAAATAAAGGACAATTAATTTCAAAACATGAGAGCTTATTGCAATAATTAAAAGCAATAAAATTGTAAGATCTTTTAAAATGATTAACATATTAAAGGTTTTTAATGATTAAAAAATTAAGAA
>JBJOIU010000040.1:0-20218 GCA_046046935.1 Bacteroidota bacterium | reverse complement strand
GTGTTAACTCTTCTACTGTTTCGTTGAACGCTTCAGAAGGTGAGTGACCATTCTTTCTTAATACTTCGTATTGTGCAGCAAAAATACCTTGGATAGCACCCATTAATGTACCACGCTCTCCAGTTAAATCTGAATACACTTCTTTTTTGAAATCTGTTTCAAATAAATAACCAGAACCGATAGCGATACCTAATGCAATTACTCTATCCCATGCTTTTCCTGTTGCATCTTGGAAGATTGCATAGCTTGAGTTTAATCCACGTCCTTGTAAGAACATTCTTCTTAAAGATGTTCCAGAACCTTTTGGAGCCACTAAGAATACATCCACATCTGCTGGAGGTACAATACCTGTTTGCTCTTTATATGTTACACCAAATCCATGAGAGAAATACAATGCCTTACCAGGAGTTAAGTGTTTTTTTACTGTAGGCCACATAGCGATTTGTGCAGCGTCGCTCAATAAATAACAGATAATTGTACCTTTTTCTAATGCTTCTTCTATTTCAAATAAGGTTTGACCAGGAACAAATCCATCAGCTACTGCCTTATCCCAAGATTTTGAATTTTTTCTTTGACCAATGATTACGTTTACGCCGTTCTCTTTTTGGTTTAAAGCTTGACCAGGACCTTGAACACCATAGCCAATTACCGCTACAGTTTCGTTCTTTAAAACTTCCTGTGCTTTTGATAGAGGGAACTCTTCACGTGTTACTACGTTTTCTTCAGTTCCTCCGAAATTTAACTTTGCCATTTTACTTTGAGTTTAATTAAGATTTAAATTTTTATTGTTTGTTTATTTTTACATGGTAAATACTGCTTCTCTTTTTCCTAAATATTCATTCTCTATCACTTCCTCTCCTGGCTCTCTTTTTTCAAAGTCTTTTAACTTCTCATGAAAACCTGCACTCTCTTTTATTATAGCCACTCTTGCACTTCTCACAAACTCTACCAAACCAAATGGCGCCAATGCTTCCATTAATCTATTGGTTTCTTCTCTATGTCCTGTGGTTTCAAATACAATAAAGTCTTTTCTAATCGCCACTGCTCTTGCACCATACTCTCTTAATAATCTTTCTACTTTTACTTTCTCTGTAATCTCTTCACTTAATACTTTGTACAATGCTAATTCTTGCCAAACAATTTCATCATTGGTATTATAGTACGCTTTTAATACTTCTACTTGCTTTTCAATTTGTCTTACTACTTTATTCACCACATCGCGTGTTTCTTCTACCACAATAGTAAAACGGTGTATGCCCGGCACTTCAGAAGGTGAAGTGTTCAAGCTTTCCACATTGATCTTTCTGCGCGAAAAAATAATCGCAATACGATTTAACAAACCCACTTGGTTTTCGGTGTATACCGTGATCGTATATTCTTGTTTTTCGTCTTTAATTTCGCTCATAAATTTTTATTTTAACCTGATTTCTGAAACACTACATCCCTGTGGTACCATTGGGAATACATTGTTTTCTTTACCAACCATTACTTCTAATAAGAAAGAACCTTTAGATTCCAACATGGTTTTTACTGCTGTTGCTAAATTTTCTCTCTTTTCTACTTTCTCGCCAGCAATACCATATGATTTTGCCAACATGATATAATCAGGGCTTTGAATATCTACAAATGAATAACGCTTGTCATGGAATAATTGCTGCCATTGACGTACCATTCCTAAGAACTGATTATTCAAGATCAATATTTTTACATCCACACCTGTTTGCATGATGGTTCCTAATTCTTGTAAAGTCATTTGGAATCCGCCATCACCAATCACCGCAACTACTGTTCTATCTAATGCACCAAATTTTGCACCAATCGCTGCTGGCAAACCAAAGCCCATCGTACCTAATCCACCAGAAGTAACATTACTTCTACTTTGATTAAACTGCGCGTATCTACAAGTAACCATTTGGTGTTGTCCCACATCCGTTACCATGATTGCTTCTCCCTTGCTTACTTCATTCACTATACGAATTACTTCACCCATGGTCATCTCTTCTGTCTTAGGATAAATCTCGTCCTTGATACATTGATCGTATTCTTTTTGTGCATAGTCTTTAAATACATTCACCCACTCTGTTCTTTCTTTTTGCTCAATACCTAATGTTAATAGAGGTAATGTTTCTTTACAATCTCCCCAAACACCTACATGGGCTTTTACATTTTTATCTATCTCTGAAGGATCTATATCTAAATGTATAATCTTCGCTTGCTTTGCATACTTGTCTAATCTTCCTGTAACACGATCATCAAAACGCATACCCACTGCGATTAATACATCGCACTCATTGGTTAATACATTTGGTCCGTAGTTTCCGTGCATACCCAACATACCCACATTCAATGGATGATCTGTTGGCAATGCACTTAATCCTAAAATAGTCCATGCTGCAGGAATGCCAGATTTCTCTACAAACTTCTTAAATTCTTTTTCCGCCTTTCCTAATATTACCCCTTGACCAAAAATGATCATTGGTTTTTTCGCAGCATTGATTAAAGCAACTGCTTCATCAATATATTGCTTACGAATAATTGGTTTAGGTCTATAAGATCTTACATGATTACATGGTGTGTATCCTTCGTAATCAAATTTTTGTAATTGTGCATTCTTTGAAATATCTATCAACACCGGTCCTGGTCTTCCACTCTTTGCTAAATAAAATGCTTTCGCTAAAATATGTGGTATCTCTGTTGCATCGGTAATTTGGTAATTCCATTTTGTTACCGGCATTGTGATATTGATAATATCTGTTTCTTGAAACGCATCTGTTCCTAATAAATGTGCAAACACTTGTCCTGTGATACAAACCAATGGTGTACTATCTATCATTGCATCTGCTAATCCTGTTACTAAGTTGGTAGCACCTGGTCCACTTGTTGCAAATACCACTCCCACTTTTCCAGAAGTACGCGCATAACCTTGTCCTGCATGTATTCCACCTTGCTCATGTCTTACTAGGATATGTTTTAATTTATCGTTGTAATCATACAATGCATCATAGATAGGCATGATCGCTCCGCCAGGATAACCAAATATAGTATCCACACCCTCCGCGATAAATGCTTCGAGTACTGCTTGTGATCCTGTTAATTGTTTTGCTTCCATAAAGTCTTTTTTAATCTGTATCCGTTACACAACCTTCGCTTGCGTCTTTTACCAGCTTTGCATATTTAAACAATACACCATTGCTTACTTTTAATTTTGGCGCTGGTTGTGCTGCTCTTCTTTTTGCTATAGTTGCTTCATCTACTTTTAATGTCATAGTACGTTTAGGTACATTCAACTCTATAATATCTCCATCTTCCACCAGTCCAATCAATCCACCCTTGTACGCTTCCGGTGTGATATGTCCAATTACAAATCCATGTGTACCACCACTAAATCTTCCATCTGTAATTAAGGCAACAGACTTTCCTAATCCTGCTCCAATAATTGCCGATGTTGGTTTCAACATCTCTGGCATACCTGGCGCACCCACTGGTCCAACATTTTTGATCACCACTACATCGCCTTCTTGTATCTTTTTTGAATTGATGCCTTCTATTAATGCATGCTCTCCATCAAATACTCTTGCTGGACCTTCAAACATATCGCCTTCTTTTCCAGATATTTTTGCAACACTACCACCAGTAGCTAGGTTACCATACATAATTTGTAAGTGACCTGTTGCTTTGATAGGATTTTCTTTTGGAAGAATTATTTTTTGTTGATCGAAATCTAAATCTGGTGCAGTCGCTAGATTCTCTGCAATTGTTTTTCCTGTCACGGTTAAACAATCTCCATGCAACCATCCTTGTGCCAACATATATTTCATTACTGCAGGAACGCCACCATATTGGTGTAAGTCTTGCATTAAATATTTTCCTGAAGGCTTGAAATCTGCTAGTACTGGTATCTTATCACTGATGGCTTGGAAATCGTCTTGCGTAAATTCAACCCCTACACTTTTTGCCATCGCGATCATATGCAATACTGCATTCGTACTTCCACCTAATACCATTATCACTGCTACTGCATTTTCAAATGCCTTGCGTGTCATAATATCTTTTGGCTTAATATCTTTTTCTAATAATAATCTGATGGCTGCACCTGCATCCTTACACTCTTGTTGTTTTTCTACACTCAATGCAGGATTAGAAGAAGAATAAGGCAAACTCATTCCCAATGCTTCAATAGCTGATGCCATGGTATTGGCTGTATACATGCCACCACAAGCACCTGCACCTGGACAAGCATGTTGTACGATTCCTTTAAAATCTGCTTCGTCTAATTGTCCTGCGATTTTTTGTCCTAAGGCCTCAAATGCAGATACAATATTTAAATCCTGTCCTTTATAATGTCCTGGTGCAATAGTTCCACCATACAACATAATTGCTGGACGATTTAATCTTCCCATGGCAATTAAGGAACCTGGCATATTTTTATCACAACCTGGTACTGCAATTAATCCATCATAATATTGTGCGCCACAAACTGTTTCGATACTATCTGCAATCACATCTCTACTCACTAAAGAATAACGCATACCATCGGTACCATTACTCATTCCATCGCTTACTCCTATAGTATGAAAAGTTAATCCTACTAAATCTTGTTCCCAAACACTTTTCTTTACTTGATCTGCTAATGCATTCAAGTGCATATTACAAGTGTTACCATCATAACCCATACTTACCACACCCACTTGTGCTTTATGCAAATCGGCATCTGTTAATCCTATACCATAAAACATGGCTTGTGCAGCAGGCTGCGTAGGATCTAAAGTGATGGTCTTTGAATATTTATTTAATTCCATAATGTATTTCTTAAATAATAGTTGATTTATGTAAACGCTCATGTATTGGATGCGATTCGCCTTTTGCATGTCTTTCAATGTATTCAGCAATCATATCGCCCATGGCTGTTGTGGTATAACTATTCATTGGATCGATGTCTTTTGTTACAAAGCCATTATTCAAACACCAGCTTACCGCTTCTCTAATAATATCTGCTTCTTTATTTAATGTGAAATGATCTAATAACATAGCAGCAGATAAAATAGAACCTAATGGATTGGCAATATCTTTTCCTTTTGCTTGAGGATAAGATCCGTGGATAGGTTCGAACAATGCTACTGTGTTTCCAACAGATGCAGATGGCAATAAACCTAATGAACCCGCTAATACAGATGCTTCATCACTAATGATATCTCCAAATAAGTTTTCTGTTAATACCACATCAAACTGTGCAGGATTTAAAATGATTTGCATTGCTGCATTGTCTACAAATAAATAATCTACTGTTACATCACTATATTCTTTCGCAATAGCTTGTACTACTTTTCTCCATAAACGAGAAGTCTCTAATACATTCGCCTTATCTACTAAGGTTAATTTTTTTCTTCTAATTTGTGCATGCTTAAAGGCCAAATGCGCAATTCTTTCTATTTCTGTTACAGTGTATGAACAACCATCTGTTGCAATAGTGCCATCTTCACTTAAAGATTTCTCTCCAAAATAAATACCACCTGTTAATTCTCTATAGATGACAAAATCTACATTCTCCAATAATTTTGGTTTTAAAGGAGTAAGATGTTGTAAAGCAGTATACGTTTTTACAGGTCTGATATTCGCAAACAACTGTAACTCTTTTCTTAATTTTAATAATCCTTGCTCTGGTCTTACTTTTGCTGTTGGATCATTATCATATTTAGGATCTCCAATAGCACCAAACAATATAGCATCAGATGCTAAACAAGTTTTGATAGTCTCGTCTGGCAATGGATTGCCTGTTTCGTCTATCGCACAAGCGCCCATCAATGCATTGGTATAAGTAAATTGATGACCATAATGCTTTGCAATGGTGTCTAACACTTTAATTGATTGCTGTGTTACTTCTGGACCAATGCCATCTCCTAAGATGACTGCTATTTTCTTTTCCATAAAATTATTTTATACACGTGCTTTTTCAAAAGCTTCTATCTCTGCTTTCATGTTTAATAAATAATCAATATCATCATACCCATTTAATAAACAGGTTTTCTTATAAGAATTGATGTCGAATTTTTCTGAAGCGCCTGTTGCATTAATAGTAATTGTCTGCGCTTCTAGATCTACTGTTAAACTATCTTCAGCACCTTGTGCGAAGATGGCTTGTAAAAAGGCATCCGTTACTGTTACTGGCAATACTCCATTGTTCAATGCATTGTTTTTAAAAATATCTGCAAAGAAACTTGATACGACTACTTTAAAGCCATAGTCTTGGATACTCCATGCTGCATGCTCTCTTGAAGAACCGCATCCAAAGTTTTTTGCAGCTACTAAAATCTCTCCACCATATTGTGATTGATTCAATACAAAGTCTGCTTTTGGTTTAGTCTCGTCGTCATTCTCGTATCTCCAATCTCTAAATAAGTTTTTTCCAAAACCTGTTTTAGTAGTGGCCTTTAAAAAACGCGCAGGAATAATCTGATCCGTATCTACGTTTTCTATTCGTAGCGGAACAAATCGGCTGGTTAGTTTTTGTAATGATTGCATAATTATCTTTTATAAAATGTCTCTAATGTCTGTGATCTTACCGGTTAACAATGCTGCTGCTGCAGTTAATGGACTTGCTAATAATGTTCTTGCACCTGCACCCTGACGTCCTTCAAAGTTTCTGTTAGATGTGCTGATACAATATTCGCCTGCAGGAATCTTGTCTTCGTTCATTCCTAAACATGCACTACATCCTGCTTGTCTTATTTCTACTCCAGCATCTGCAAATATTTTATCTAATCCTTCTGCTTTAATTTGTTTAGCTACTTCTTGCGAACCCGGCACTACCAATGTTTTGATATGTGGATCTTTCTGCTTTCCCTTTATGATGCTTGCTACCAATCTAAAATCTTCAATTCTAGAATTCGTACAAGAACCAATAAAAACATGTTGTACTGGCATGCCCAATAAAGTTTGGCCTGGCGTTAATCCCATGTATTGTAATGCCTTCTCATAGTTTTGCTTTTCTGTGGCGTCTTTAAAACTTTCTGATGTTGGTAAAGTACCTCTTACAGATAATCCCATTCCAGGATTGGTTCCATAAGTAATCATTGGATCGATATCTTCTGCTTTAATATTGATTTCTAGATCAAATTTTGCATCTGCATCTGTAAACAATTGTTTCCACTTAGCTAATTGTGTATCCCAGTCTGCTCCTTTTGGTGCAAACAATTTTCCTTGTATATAATCAAATGTTGTTTGATCTGGCGCAATCATTCCACCACGCGCACCCATCTCAATACTCATATTACAAATAGTCATTCTTGCTTCCATACTTAATGCACGTATTGCAGAACCAGCATACTCCACAAAATAACCTGTTGCACCACTTGCAGAGATTTGTGCAATGATGTATAAAATAATATCTTTTGATACCACACCATTTTTTAATGTGCCATCAATATTGATGCGCATTACTTTTGGTTTGGTTTGCATAATACATTGTGAAGCAAATACCATCTCTACTTCTGATGTACCAATACCAAATGCAATAGATCCAAATGCACCATGTGTTGAAGTATGACTATCTCCACATACTATGGTCATACCTGGTTGTGTGATTCCTAATTCTGGTCCTATAACGTGCACAATACCTTGGTACTGATGTCCTAAACCATATAACTCTACACCATGCTTCTTACAATTATCTATTAAAGTGTCTACTTGAAATTTCGACAATGCATCTTTAATAGGTAATTCTTGATGCATAGTTGGTACGTTATGATCTGCAGTAGCCACAATTTGTTGTGGTCTGAAAATGCTTGCACCTCTCTTCTCGATTCCACTAAATGCTTGTGGACTTGTTACCTCATGGATAAAATGCTTATCGATGTATACCACAGATGGTCCACCTTCAATTTGCTTTACCACATGTTGGTCCCAAATTTTTTCAAATAATGTTTTTCCCATAATGATTAATTATACGCTTCCGCCATTTCTTTTAAATCTGCTTCTAATACTTCTTTTTTCTTATCTGCTATTTCAACAAATTTTGGATACAATTCGTCTATTTGATTTCTTGTGTATTGATACCCCATCTTGTGTAAACGATGCGCCAATGCGCTTCTTCCACTTCTTGCTGTTAGTACTATCTTGCTATCTTCTGCACCTACTTCTGCTGGATTAATAATTTCATAAGTTTGTGCTTCTTTCAAAAATCCATCCTGATGTATGCCTGATGAATGTGAGAATGCATTAGCACCCACAATAGCTTTATTAGGTTGTACCATCATTCTCATAATATCTGAAACTTCTCTACTAATTGGATTCAATAATTTTGGATTGATATTGGTATAAAATCCTAAGTCTTTATGTTGTTGCAAGATCATCACTACTTCTTCTAATGCAGTGTTTCCAGCTCTTTCACCTAATCCATTAATAGTACATTCAATTTGTCTTGCACCTCCCATCACACCTGCAATAGAGTTGGCAGTGGCTAATCCTAAATCGTTATGACAATGACAAGACAAAACAGCTTTATCAATATTTGGAACATTATTGCTTAAGTACGCCATCTTCTCTTGATATTGATATGGCAAACAATATCCTGTAGTGTCAGGAATATTTAAAGTAGTTGCACCTGCTTTCACTACCGCTTCGATTACTCTTGCTAAATATTCATTGTCGGTACGTCCAGCATCTTCTGCATAAAATTCTACATCGTCTGTAAAATTTCTTGCAGTAGTTACTGCCTTCACTGCACGCTCAATAATTTCTTCTCTTGTACTATTGAACTTATGTTTGATATGCAAATCAGAAGTACCAATTCCTGTATGGATTCTAAAACGCTTTGCAGGTTTTAATGCTGCAGCAGCAACTTCGATATCATTTTGAACTGCTCTTGACAATCCACATACCACAGTATTTTTTAATGTCTTTGCAATCTGGTTTACAGACTCAAAATCTCCAGGACTAGATACCGGGAATCCCGCTTCTAAAATGTCCACGCCTAGTTCTTCCAACTTTACAGCTAGCTCTAATTTCTCCTTGGTATTTAACTTACACCCAGGCACCTGTTCTCCGTCTCTTAAAGTGGTATCAAAAATGAATACTTTTTGGCTCATAGCATTGATTTACAATCGGTTATAGATACAAAACGGGCTTTTAGCCCGCTTATTGTTCAAATTTACCCAATATCAACAAGTAATTCACATCATTTTTATGCCTATTTTACAACCTGTAAAGGGTGTGTTTTTTGTTTAATTGGTTGATTTTCAATAAATTGACCTCAAATCGGCTACGATGCCCAACCTAAGTTCGGATGCTTTATTTATTTTAGTCAAATCCCTTGAAAAAGGGGAGAAGCGCAACTTTAAGCTCTTCGCTGCCCGCAATTCTGGGTCGGCCGATCTTAAAATTGTCCAGCTTTTCGATGCACTAGATAAGATGAACCATTACGACGAGGAGGAATTGCTTCGAAAAAATGAGTCCATTCAGAAACAACAGCTTTCCAATTTAAAAGCACATTTATACGATCAAATTCTATCTAGTCTGCGCATTTTAAAACAAAGTGAAAATATCGATCTGCAGATTCACGAAGAATTGGACCATGCCAAAATTTTATACAATAAGGGTTTATATATTCAGTCTTTAAGGTTGCTAGAAAAAATTAAACAATTAGCCAACCAAAATAATCAGGTCACTTATTTATTGCAGGTTTTATTTTTAGAAAAGAAAATCGAATCGCTTCATATTACCAGAAGTATGCAAGACCGTGCTGAAAAATTAAGCACTGAAATGAACGAAGTGAATGAACGTATTGAAATGATTTCTGCTATATCAAATTTGAGTTTACAATTATACGGTTGGTATATACAACATGGTCATGCAAGAAATGATGAGGATAGAAAAGCAGTAGATGCTTTGATGAATAATGGGGTGATTGAAAAAGTAAAATCTTCCAAAGGTTTTTATGAAAGATTGTACAGATACCAATGCTATTGCTGGTTTGGCTTTATCAATCAAGATTTTTTAATGCATTATAGATATGCACAAAAATGGGTGGATTTGTTTGATAAAGAAGAACACATGAAACAAATTGAGTCAGCTCAATATATTAAAGGCTTACATAATTTAATTACTTCTTTATTTGATTTGCGTAATGTAGATAAGTTCAAAGAAACAATTGCTCATTTAGAAACAGTAATGGATAGCTCGATAGTTGTCAACAATCAAAATAATAAGATTCAATCTTTTGTGTATTTATATATTGCTAAAATCAACCAACACTTTTTAGAAGGAAGTTTTAGCGAAGGCTTGGCAATGATTCCTGTTATGGAAGAGAAATTGAAAGAGATTGAAATGTACATGGATAGCCATAGAGTATTGGTTTTCTATTACAAAATAGCTTGTTTGTATTTTGGTGCAGGCCAGGCTGACAAAGCGATTGACTACTTAAATAGAATCATCCATTGGAAATTAAACCTGCGTGACGACTTACAATGTTATGCTAGATTATTACACCTGATTGCTCATTACGAATTAGGCAATATGGAGATTGTGAATTATTTATCTAAATCGGTTTACCGTTTTATGGCCAAGATGAATAACCTAGGTGCAGTAGAAGAAGTGCTTTTTAATTTTATTAGAAAGTCTATTCAAACAGGTGGCGAGATCAATCAATCTTTTCAAGACTTATTAGATACATTAAGACCTTTAGAGAAAAATAAATTAGAAAGTCGCGCCTTTATGTACTTAGATATTATCTCTTGGCTAGAGAGTCGTATTCAGGGTAAAGATGTGCAGAGTGTTATTAAAGAAAAGTATTTATTACACAAATAAAAAAGAGTCTCCCTTAAATATACATCGTATCAATTTCTTTTTCAAAATTGGCAATGACATTCTTTCTTCTGATACTTAATTTAGGTGTCATTTCTTGTTTATCAATTGTAAACTCTCTTGGTATTAAAGTAAACTTCTTTACTTGCTCTACCTGATTGAATAATTTATTATACTCATCTACGATATCAGCTATCATAGTAAGCACCATCGAATTTTTTATAATCTCTTCGTTGCTTGTGTATTCAATACCATGATGTTTTGCCCACTCTTTTAATTTTGAAAAACCTGGCACAATCAATGCACTTACAAATCTTTTATTATCACCTATCAATACAATTTGCTCTATGAAAGGGCTTTCTTTCATTTTATTTTCAATAGGCTGCGGTGCAACATATTTACCTCCACTAGTTTTAAATAACTCTTTCTTGCGATCGGTAATTTTTAAATATTGTCCATCTACTAGCTCTCCAATATCTCCTGTGTGTAACCAGCCATCAATAATAGTTTCTGCTGTTAAATCTGGGCGCTTATAATAACCCTGCATCACACTTGGACCTGCTACACATATCTCTCCATCCGCTTCCAGCTTGTATTGTACGCCTTCAATGACATGCCCCACTGTGCCAAATTTTGTACCACCCGGTGTTCTTAAGTTGATACTTATAATTGGGCTATTCTCTGTTGGCCCATATCCTTCATATACTGGTATTTGCGCTGCATTAAAAATGCGCAATAATTTAACTTGACATGCTGCACCACCCGTTACAATAAATTTCACATTGCCACCCAAACCTTCTCTCCACTTACTAAAAATTAATTTATTAGCTAATTTTAATTGTGTACGATACCACCAAGAACCATGATGTAAATTATCATATTGTTCTCCCAAAGCTACTGCCCAGAAAAATAATTTTCTTTTTACACCAGTTAAAGATTCACCAGTGATCATTATTTTTTCAAATACTTTTTCTAATAATCTTGGCACTGTAGAGAAGCCATCTGGTTTAATTTCTTTTAGGTTATCGCCAATGGTTTCAAGGCTTTCGGCATAATAGATGCTCATGCCACTATACATATAAATATAAGAAGCTACTTTTTCGAAAATATGATTCAATGGTAAAAAGCTCAACACTCTTTGATCTGGAGCATCTGGAAAAGGAAAACTTTTTTTACCACATTGCAAATTAAAATAAATGCTTTTATGCGTTAACATTACACCTTTTGGTGTGCCTGTTGTTCCTGATGTATAAATAAATGTCGCTACTTGATCTACTGGAATTTCTTTTTTAATTACTTCTACTTGATTCAATAAATCTGCATCCTGATTTAATAAACTTGTCCAATGTTTGGCACCAGGAATATGATCGAATGTATATACTTCTTTTAAACTAGGCACTTCGTCTTTAATAGACATTACTTTATCATACAATTCTTGATTACTTGCAAACATATATTGAACAGAAGCATCATTCAATATGAATTTTAATTCCAAAGGATTCGTAGTTGGATATACCGGTACCCATATCAAACCAATTTGCTGTGCTGCTAAATCTGCAGTTAACCATTCTGGTCTATTCGAACTAATAATAGCAATCTTATCACTTCCTTCTGCAGTATAGTCTTTGCCCGATAAACCAAGGGTTAACAAACCAGCACTTAACTGATTTACTGTAGTCGCAATTTCTTGTGTGGAGTATTTTCTCCAAACACCGTTTTCCTTTGCAGCCAACATATCCTCCTGAGGAAAATGTTTTAACTGATGTTCGATACAATCGAAGAGTCTTTTGATTTCCATAGTCAAGCAAATTGACTAACAAAATACAAAAAAAACCCGACGAAGAGTCGGGTTTTAGTGAATAAAGTTCAAATATTTAATAAATCAAATGAGTTAATAAACCGTCTCTTAATTTAGGCTCAAACCAGGTGCTTTTTGGTGGCATTACTTCGCCTGCATCTGCAATGTTGAACAATTGATCAATAGTTACTGGGTATAAACTAAACGCAATCGCCATTTCTCCGCTATCTACTCTTTTTTCAAGTTCTCCTAGTCCACGAATTCCTCCAACAAAATCAATTCTCTTGTCGGTTCTTTGATCTTGTATATTAAATATAGGAGCTAAAATATTATTAGATAAAATAGTTACGTCTAATACACCAATAGGATCTGCATCGTTATAAGTTCCCACTTTTGCTGTTAAACTATACCATTGTTTGTTGATATACATTCCGAAATGATGCAAATTGGTAGGTTTGTATGCAGTTTCTACTTTTTGAATATCAAACTGATTGCCTAATGCAGTCAACAAAGCTTCTTCAGAATGTCCATTCAAATCTTTTACTACACGATTATAATCCATAATGTGTAATTGATTAGAAGGAAACAATGTCGTTAAGAAATAATCGGCACTTTCTGCTGCGGCTAATTTTACTTTTGCTGCAGATGCTGCTCTATGATGTCCGTCTGCGATATAAGTACAAGGAACTTCTTTTTCAAATAAAGAAGTTATTTGTTCAATAATAGTTTCATCGCTCACTGCCCAAACGGTATGTTGAATTCCATCTTCTGCAGTAAAATCATACACTGCATTTTTTGTTGTCTTCCACTTCTCTATCAATGTATCTATAGATGCTTGATTTCGATAAGCTAAAAACACATTGCCTGTTTGTGCTCCAGAAGTCTTGATATGATTGATTCTGTCTTGCTCTTTCTCCGGTCTTGTAAATTCGTGCTTCTTAATAATATCATTATTATAATCATCAATGCTGCTTACACAAACTAATCCTGTTTGTGCACGGCCATCCATGATTAATTGATAGATATAATAACAAGGCTTTGATTCTTTAAACAACACTTCTCTTTGCAAGAAGGCATTTAAATTTTCTAAAGCCAAATCATACACTTGTTGACTATGTATATCTACAGATTCTGGTAAATCTATTTCACTCTTTGTGATATGTAAAAATGAAAATGCATTACCAACTGCTTCATGTTTTGCTTCTACACTATTTAATACATCGTAAGGTTTGCTTGCTACTTGTTTTGCTAATTGCGGTTGAGGACGCACTGCTTCAAAGGGTCTAATTTTTGCCATGGGCGCGAATATCGTTCTTTTTAAGGATTCTTTTACAAAAGAGTCAAGTTTGTGAGACTCTTTTATGAAAAGTTTTTAATTAATTCACAAAATGCTTTAACACTATCATGTGGCATTGCATTATACATGCTTACTCTTATGCCTCCAACTGTTCTGTATCCTTTAACTCCTATCATACCATTTTGTTTACATATGTCCAAGAATGCAGCTTCTTTGTCTTGATCTTTCAAAAAGAAAACAGCATTCATGATACTTCTATCTTCTTTTTTAATTGGACAATAAAAGTGCTCTGATTCGTCGATTGTTTGATACAATAAATTTGCTTTTTCTTTATTGCGTCTTTCCATCTCTTCTAATCCACCTTCTTTTTCAATCCAACGAAGGGTTAATAAACTTACATATATTGAAAATACTGGCGGCGTGTTTAATAAAGAACCTGCTTCAATATGTTTTTGGTAATCTAGTATCGCTGGAATTTTTCTATTAGTTTTTCCTAATAAAGATTTTTTAACGACTACCATGGTTACTCCGGCAGCTCCCATATTTTTTTGCGCACCTGCATAAATCAAATCAAATTGATGAAACGGTGTAGGTCTACAGAATATATCCGAGCTCATATCTCCTACTAATGGCACACCTAGCTGAGGATAGCTATGCCACTGTGTTCCCTCTACTGTATTATTGGTTGTAATGTGTAAATAACTAGTATTGGCAGGGAGTTTTAGGTCTTTTATTAAATGCGTATGCTTATCATTAGTTGTATCCGCCACTACTTCTACCGGCCCAAATAATTTGGCTTCCTTCACTGCTTTATTTCCCCACACACCATTATCACAAATAGCCGCTAAGCCTTTTTCATCTAATAAATTAATAGGCACTTGCATGAACTGCATTGTTGCTCCACCTTGTAAAAACAATACTTCGTATTCATCACCAATACCCATCAATCTTTTTACAATTGTTTTTGCTTCTTCTACTACTGCAACAAAATGTGTAGTACGATGTCCTATTTCTAAAATAGATAATCCTGTATCATTAAAATTATGAATCGCTTTAGCAGCTTGATCTAAAACCTCTTGTGGTAATATTGATGGACCTGAATTAAAATTGTGCAATTGCATTAATATAAATTTTTTGCTACTAAATATTTACCAATGGTTCATTATCGTCACTATCATCAACAGTAGTAACACCTCCTGAAACTACATACTTCATTGCTTCTGAAGCACTGATACCTCTTGGTAATTTTTTAATTTTTGTAGCAGGAACAATATAAGTAATTCCGGAAATTGCATAAGAGTGTGGAACATATACTGTCACATAATCTTTCATGCCAAAGTGTTCTGTATTTTCTTGTGTAATAAATCCTACCCTCCAAACATCTTGTGCATCTACATTTACTAAAACTGGAATATCAAATTTTTTCTTGTTACCCGCAAATGCTTCTAAGAAATCTTTAACGGAAGAGTAAATTATTTTAATACCAGGAGTGCGTTCCAATACTTTATCAAATACTGATACCAATCTTTCCATAAAGTATAAAGAACTCAACCAACCTACTATAAAGACCAATGCGATGACTACCAAGAAACCTAGTCCAGTTACTTTTGGAATTTGTCCATTGACTTCAGCAAACTGAATAGGAAATAATGCATTTAATACATTAGGTAAAAAATTGTCTACCCAATTAAATAGGCTAACAATTACCCAAACTGTCACTCCAATGGGCGCAAGTACAACGATTCCTTGAAAAAAGAACTGCGCAAGGGCTGCTAAAAGCTGTTTTCTTCTGATTTTATCCCTGAAACTGGGCATTTGGTATGGATTTAAGGCCAAATTTCGCCCTTTTTTACCATTTGTCATAAATAAATAAAAATTCATCTAGGAAACTTTGTAAACTAATATAGTTTCCATAGTTTTGCGGCTTCAAATTAAGTTATGGAAAATCGTATTTTATTGAAAGCCAGGGAATTAGTAGTGAGAAATGGGGCTAGATATGTCACTATGGATGTTTTAGCCAATGAGTTAGGTATTAGCAAAAAGACCATTTACCAGTTTTACGAGGATAAGGATTCCCTTATTTCTGCCGTAATCGATTTTGAATTGGAGGAGCAAAATTTAAGATTAAAAAATAGTCAAGAACAAGCAGAAAATGCGGTGCACGAAATGTTTATGCTTTTGGAAAACATCCAAACCATTTTCAGAAACATGAACCCACTGACTATTACAGAATTAGCTAAATACCATGTGGGCGCTTTTATGAAAATCGAACATCATAAAAATGTATTTATGCACGGTGTAATTATCTCTAATTTAAAAAGAGGTATCGAACAAGGTGTATATAGAAAAGATATTGATCCGGAAATTTTAGCTGCCTATAGATTGGCAACTGGGTTCATTGCATTTAATCCAGAAGTATTCCCTTTAAACAGAAACGATATTGGAAAAGTGAATGTCCAAATTATGGAACACTTTATTTATGGCGTTATGTCTTCAAAAGGATTAGAGCTGATGGAAAAATATAAGCATGAGAAACAAGCTAGTAAAAATAACAACTTGGATGAAGACTTTATAAACAAATTAACAAGCAAGCAATAATTATATATGAAACAAGTATTTCTATTTATCCTGGGAACCATGAGCATTGCACAGTCAATTGCTCAAACCGAAATCCCAAACATTCATCAATTTAAATTAGATGATTGTGTAGTGTATGCACAAAAAAACAATGTGCAAGTAAAAAACGCATTATTGGCCATTGATGCACAAGTACAAACTAATAGAGAGATTGGCGCAGCAGCTTATCCAACTATTATGTCTAGTGCAAGTATAATGGATTATACAAAAATTCCTACTAGCTTATTACCAGCACAGATTTTTGGTGGAGCAGCTGGAACCTTTATTCCAGTACAGTTTGGTACTAAGTTTAATTCTAACTACGGAGCTAATTTCTCTCAGTTATTATTTGATGGACAAGTATTTATTGCCTTACAAGCAAGAAGCACTTCTTTAGAAATGCAAAGAAAGAATGCAGCATTAACTGAAGAAAATATCAAAGCAAACATTTATAAAATTTACTACCAATTATCTGCAAGTAGAACACAGCTGAACATCTTAGATGCAAACATCGAAAGGTTAAACAAGTTAGCGCATGATGCAGAAATTATGTACAAGAATGGTTTTGCTGAAAGACTAGATGTAGATAAAGTAAATGTGCAATTAAACAACTTACAAACCGAAAAGTTAAAAGCCAATAACGCAGTGGCTATTGGTTATATGGGTTTAAAAATGTTAATGGGTATGCCAGTAAAAGACAGTTTGGTATTAACAGAAGTGATTAACGAAAAAGACTTAACTGGTGATGTATTAATTGAAAACGAATTTCAATATGCTTTAAGAAAAGATTTTCAATACTTAACTACTTTAAAGAAGTTGAACGAATATAATGTGAAGCGTTACCAATTAAGCAACTTGCCTACAGTGAGTGTGTCTGGTGCTTATACTAAAAACGCACAGCGTTCAAAATTTGATTTCTTCGAAGGCGGTAATTGGTTTACTACTTCTTTTGTGAACTTAAACGTAAGCTTGCCTATTTTCAATGGCGGTGCTACAATGGCTAAAGTTAGAAGAACTAAGATTGAGTTACAACAAGTAACCAATCAGATGGACGCGATGAAGAATAATATCGACAACGAGATTACGCAAGCTAAATTAAACTATATCTCTTCTGTTGCAACTGTTCAATTTCAGAAGAAAAATATGCAATTAGCTGAAACAGTATATGCTCAAACAAAAAAGAAGTTTGAAACGGGCACTGGTTCTAATACAGAAATCTCTGCTTCTCAAGCAGATTTAGTAAGTGCGCAGAATAATTACATGAACGCCTTATACAGTGCATTAATTGCAAAAGTAGATTTCTTAAAAGCTACGGGAAAATTATAAACAACAATAAAATTAAAAAATCATCATAATGAAACATATATCAAAACTATTCTTCTTATCTATCCTTTCATTAGCAGTAGCTTGTGGAGGTAATGATAATTCTATCGAAGGTAAAAAAGCAAGCCTTGAAAATTTAAAGAAACAAGCTTTAAACCTTAATGCTCAAATTGCTACATTAGAAAAAGAGTTAGCAAGTAAGGGTGCTGGCACAGCTGCACAAGCAGTAGTAGTAAATATTACTCCAGTAGTTGCTCAAGACTTTAATCACTATATCGAATTACAAGGTAAAATTGAATCTGAAAGTGTTTCTTTTGTAACTCCTCGTGCTGGTGGTGGTCAAGTAAAAGCCATTTTTGTTAAAAGAGGTGACAGAGTGAAGAAAGGTCAAGTTCTATTACAACTAGACAACTCAATGATTAAACAAAGCGTTGCTGCAGCTTCACAAAATATTGAAACAGTTAAAGCACAAGCTGCTTTAGCAAAATCTGTATATGAGAAACAAAAGAATTTGTGGGAACAAAATATTGGTAGTGAAATTCAATTATTAACAGCTAAAACCAATGCAGAAGCTTTAGGTAGTCAATTAAAAGCTGCAATGGAACAATTGGGTATGGCTAAAGACCAATTAGCATATACTTCGGTTAGAAGTGATGTTGATGGTGTAGCAGAAGAAGTGAATGTAAAAGTGGGCGAGATCTTCATGGGTGCTGGTCAATTAAAAATTGTCAATACGGATCGATTAAAATTAACTAGCCAGGTTCCTGAAAACTATGCTGGTAAAATTAAAGTGGGTACAGATGTAAATTTGATCTTCCCTGATTTAAATAAAACTATTGATTCCAAATTAACAGTCGTAGGAAATGTAATTGATCCATTAAGCAGAAGCTTTTTTGTTGAAGCTAAATTGCCAATGGATAAAAACTTCCGTCCTAACCAATTGGCGCAAGTTAAAATCAAAGATTACACTAAAAAGAATGCCATTAGCATTCCTATTAATATTGTTCAAAACGACGATAAAGGAAAATTTGTTTATGTAGCTGCAAGCGAAAATGGTAAATTAGTTGCTCGTAAGCGCATGGTAACTACAGGAGAATTTTATGCTAATTCAATTGAAATCTTATCTGGCATAAACGCAGGAGAGCAAGTGGTTACAGAAGGTTATCAAAATATTTTTGATGGCCAGGCTTTAACTGTTAATAATAACAAGTAGTTCCAATTCATTATTTAAAAAGCACAATCGATCTATATGTCGACAATTAATAAAATAAAAGAGAAGTTTAAAGAATTTGGACCTACCTCTTGGAGTATCACTAATAAAACATCTATTTACTTATTGATGTTGTTTATTAGCTTAGGAGGTATTTATCAATTTTTAACTTTGCCTAAAGAGCAATTTCCAGAAGTAGTTATTCCTACTATGTTTGTTCAAACAGTGTATGTAGGTAACTCTCCAAAAGATATCGAGAACCTAGTGACTCGTCCTATCGAAAAGCAAATCAAAAGCATTAGCGGGGTAAAAATTAATAAGTTTACTTCTTCTTCTCAACAAGACTTTTCTTTGATTACTGTAGAGTTTAGTACAGATGTGAAAACAGATGTGGCTTTACAAAAAGTAAAAGATGCAGTAGATAAGGCAAAAGGTGAATTACCAAATGACCTTACTCAAGAGCCTCGTGTGATGGAATTGAATATCAGTGATCAACCAATCATGTTTGTAAACATTAGCGGTAATTACAACACGGTTCAATTAAAGAAATATGCAGACGATTTAAAAGATAAATTAGAAGGTATCCCTCAAATTAATAGAATTGATTTGGCGGGTGCGCCTGAAAGAGAGTTTCAAATTAATGTTGACAATTACCGTATGCAAACTGCTGGTATCACATTTGACGATATCAGTGCTGCTATCCAAAGAGAAAACCTAGACTTGTCTGGAGGTTTATTAGAAGTAGGTAATATGCAACGCAATCTGCAATTAAAAGGACAATTAAAAAATGCTTCTGATATTGCTAATATTATTGTTCGTAATACGAGTGGCGCTCCTATCTATTTAAGAGATGTCGCTAATATTATTGATACTATTAAGAACACCACAAGTTTTGCTCGTTTAGACGGTAAGAATGTATTGACTTTAAATATTATCAAGCGTAATGGAGAAAACCTAATTGCTACTGCTGATGCAGTTAAAGCAATGGTAGAAGATGCTAAGGCAAATGTTTTCCCTAAAGATTTAAACGTTGTGATTTCTGGTGATGCAAGTATTCGTACTAGAAGTTCTTTCACAGAATTAGTAAACTCTATTGTGATTGGCTTCGTATTAGTATTAGTAGTACTAATGTTCTTTATGGGTGTAACCAATGCCTTCTTTGTGGCATTGTCTGTTC
>JBJOIU010000039.1:0-20387 GCA_046046935.1 Bacteroidota bacterium | reverse complement strand
TATCATTCATGCCCAATCCAATATTCATAAGACATTGCTCTAGGCTTTTTGTTTCACTTAGATGGTAGTGACTCATAAATTTTTGATCCTGCTTATCACCCATCCCTGTGTCTATTAAAATTTTACGGTCCCCTTCAATTACTAATAAGCATCTTAATGCCCAAGTACATAAATTATTTTCATCAGCAGGGTTGAGCTTATTCCATAGTTGTTTGGGAACCACGCCAAACATTGCGCCGCCATCTAACTTGAAATTTCCGGTATGAATACTATGCAGTTGCATTTTTCTGATATTGTGCAGTTCTATATAACAAAATGAATCCTATTACAAAAAAGCTTCCCAGTACTAAAACAGAGTTTCTTTGAGAGCCAGTTAATTCATTAATAAAGCCAAAACTAAACATCCCAATTACTATAGCAATTTTTTCTGTTACATCAAAAAAGCTAAAGAAGCTAGCAGTGTCATAAGTGACAGGCATTAATTTGGAATAAGTACTTCTACTTACTGATTGAATGCCTCCCATAACAAAACCCACCACAATCGCTAGAATATAAAATAAGTAAACATCGTTGCGTGGCAATAAATAACCCATTACACAACCTCCAATCCATATTAATACAGCAACCATTAAAGTGTTAAAATTGCCCCATTTGGTAGCTAGTTTGGCCATTAAGTGTGCTCCTGGAATGGCTACTATTTGAATGATTAAAATGGCAATTATCAAATTAGTAGTTGGAATATTTAATTCACTTTTTCCGTACAATGTAGCAGCTAGCATAACTGTTTGTACCCCCATATTGTAAAAAAAGAAAGCGGTTAAAAATCTTTTCAATAAAGGCAGGTGAACAAGCTGCTTCCAAACCTTATGTAATTCTTTATAACCTGAAGTAAATATATTTTCTTTTTTCTTGCCACTAGCAATATGTAAGCCATTGGGCAGTCTGCCAATAGCAAGCCAACCAAATACCACCCACCAAATACCTACTAGTAAAAAAGATATCTGCGATGCTTTACCAACAGTGATTCCAAATAAATCTGGCTTTAATACAAATACAAAACAAATTAATTGTAATAATACAGAACCAATATAACCCATCATAAAACCTCTAGCACTTATTCTGTCTCTATCTTCAGGTGCAGCTATTTCTGGTAAATAAGAATTATAAAAAACAAGACTACTCCAAAAGCCTATACATGCAATAATTACAGAAATTAATCCTCCAATAATATGGTCTCCATCAAAAAAATAAAGTGAAGCGCATGATAAACTTCCCATGGTACAGAAAAATCTAAGAAATTGTTTCTTATTTCCTTTGTAGTCTGCAATAGAAGACAAAATCGGAGACATGAATGCAACAATTACAAATGCTATAGCTAAAACATAATTATATAAGGCGGTATTGGTAAATTCAAAATTGCCAATCTTTACTTTGTCAATCAAAGTGGAATCATCGCCATCCCCAGTAATCGCTTCGTAATATGCCGGAAAAATGGTAGAGGTAATTACCAAATTATAGACACTATTAGCCCAATCGTACATGGCCCAACCATTGACAACTTTCTTTGAGGCAGTTTGCATAGCTTATCGTTTGTATTTAAAAATACAAAAAAAAGCTAGATCCAGTGGTTATATAATAAAACTAATAGGGTAGTGCCTAATACGATACGATACCATCCAAAAATGGCGAAACCCTGTTTCTGCACTACTTTAATAAAAAACTGAACAGATAATAATGCCACAATAAAAGCAACAATTGCTCCTATGAATAAAATAAGTAAATTATCTGATGCAAATACTTCAGGGTTTGTTTGGTATACATCTAAACTGCTTTTTGCGGATGCAGCAAGCATTGTAGGCACTGCTAAAAAGAAAGAAAATTCTGCGGCTGCTTTCTTTGTTAATTTTTGACTCATACCGCCAATAATGGTAGCAGCGCTTCTGCTTAAACCTGGGAAAAGTATAGATAAAACTTGGAAACAACCTATAATAAAAGAGGTCTTGTAAGATTGTTCTTTTTCTTCTGGCAAAGCAACTGCTTCGTTTGCTTTAAATAGTTTGTCTATAAATAATAAAATAATACCCCCCACTAACATTACGATCGCAATAGTTGTTAGATTATTTAAAGCAGCGTCTATATATTTTTTCAAAGCAGCACCAAAAATTAGTGCGGGAATTACAGCAACGACTAATTTTAAGTAAAAACTTATTTGCTTAAAATTAAAAAATTGCTTTCTATAAATTACCAAAACAGAAGCAATAGCTGCAAACTGAATGACAATTTCAAATAAATCTACAAATGGACTATCAGCAATTCCTAGGATAGGATTGGCGAATTTCATGTGTGCAGTACTTGAGATGGGCAAAAATTCTGTAATGCCCTCAATAATAGCAATGATGATAGACTGAAAAAGATTCATTCTTAGTCTTTTTTGAAGATGGCGTAAATCTCAATCACAAAACCAATAATGATAACTATTGGAGCCAATGTGATTCTTCTAAAACTATATACTTCATTGGCGTCAAATACATCAGGATTAGGGCTTTTGCCACCTGACATCAATAACATGCCAATAACAATGCAAGCAGCACCTGCAAGCATCCAGATATAGTTTGATTTGCCGAAAAACTGTAATGATTTTTTATCCTTGTTCATAATAGTATTTTTAATATAGTTCGTCTAATTTCATTTTTAAATATTTCACCACACTTCTATAAGTACTTAGTACAGAGATACCCACTCCAACAACAATTAAACCAAAGAATAAAATTAGATTGTTACCCATTCCTTGTAAGGTTTGAATTTGCGGAAATTGTGCAGCTGTCCATTGAATTAATCCAAATAAAACTACTAAGGAGATGCCCGCGCTAATTAATCCATTGATTAATGCACGAATGACCAATGGCTTTGATATAAAGCCTCTTGTAGCACCTACCATTTGCATGGTCTTAATTAAGAAACGGTTGCTAAACATAGCCAATCTGATAGTATTATCGATGCTGATAATTACAATAACACATAAGATAATTGACATCACTAAAAAGATAATACCCACTTTAGCAGCTCTTTCATTTAAACTGGTTACCAAACTTTTAGGATACTGAATATCGGCAATCTCGTTTTTAAAATTTGCACTAATTGCTGCAGTGATTTTACTTAAACTATCTGGGTTAACGTAATCTGCTTTAGCAAAAAAGTCAACACTTTCAGGAAGCGGGTTAACATCTAAAATCTTTGCCCAATCTTCGCTATTTTCTGCATTCCAGATGGCTTTCGCCTTTTCTTTATCAACGTACTCTACATTTTTTGCATAGGCTTGACCAGCAATAAACCCTTGAATTTTACCAATAGTATTTTTGTCGGTACTCTTTACATAAACACTGATTCTAATATCTTCTTTGAAATTATCGCCAATGGTACGAAGGTTTAAAAATAACCACCCCATAATGCCCATTATAAACAGCACAATTGCCACCCCTATAATGCTATAGATATAGTTGGGTTTACTGCGTTTTAAAGATGCGGAGTTGGTTCCTGCCATAGTATTAAAATTTTACTGGTTCGCTATTGCAAATGTAGGGTTTTGAACGCTAATGACTTACATTTGCAAAGGCTGAATTAGCCAAAATTTGGTCAAAAATAGGGGTATCCCCATTTTGGTTATAATTTTCCTAGTTTTTATAGAATTTTTAAGATAATTTAAGAGATGGAGTATCAATTTAGGGCTTTAGAGAAAAAATGGCAGGATCAATGGAAAGCGCAAAAAGCTTATCAGGTTTCAAACGAATCCAATAAGCCTAAATGTTATGTTTTGGATATGTTCCCTTACCCAAGTGGAGCTGGTTTACATGTGGGTCATCCTTTAGGTTATATTGCTTCAGATATTTATAGTAGATATAAAAGATTAAAAGGATTCAATGTTTTGCATCCAATGGGTTATGATGCTTTTGGTTTACCTGCAGAACAATATGCTATTGAGCATGGGGTTCATCCAGCAAAAAGTACCCATGGCAATATTGATAATTTCAGAAAGCAATTAGATAATATTGGTTTCTCTTATGATTGGGATAGAGAAGTAAGAACATGTGATGCAACATACTATAAATGGACGCAATGGATTTTCTTGCAATTATTCAATGCCTACTTTAATCGTACAACTAAAAAAGCACATCCCATTGCCGAGTTAATTGCTCAATTTGAAAAAGAGGGTAATGCTTCTAATGAATGTCCAGCTGATGCTAAATTGCAATTTGATGCTGCTTCATGGAAAGCAATGAGTGAAAAAGAACAGCAAGATATATTAATGCAATACCGTTTGGCTTTTTGTGGATTCGGTGAAGTGAACTGGTGTGAAGCATTGGGGACAGTCTTAGCAAATGATGAAGTGATCAATGGTTTTAGTGAAAGAGGAGGACATCCAGTAGAGAAAAAGAAATTGCGCCAATGGTATTTGAGAATCACAGAATATGCAGATAGATTATTAAGTGGATTGGATACCATTCAGTTTAGCGATGCAATGAAAGAAATGCAATCTAATTGGATTGGTAAAAGCTATGGAGCAGAAATAGATTTTAAAGTACAAGGTGCGGAGCATAGTTTAAAAGTTTATACTACAAGACCAGATACGGTATTTGGGGTTGACTTTATGGTAGTAGCACCTGAGCATGAATTAATTGAAAGTATTACACCTGCATCTCATCAAGCTGATGTAGCTAACTATATAGCTTATGTAAAAAGCAGAAGCGAAAGAGAGCGTATTGCAGAGAAAAAAATTACTGGATGTTTTACTGGTGCTTATGTGATTAATCCATTTAATCAACAACCTATTCCTGTTTGGATATCTGAATATGTATTAGCAGGCTATGGTACTGGAGCTATTATGGCAGTACCTTGTGGCGATGACAGAGACTTTAAATTTGCAAAGCATTTTAATATTCCGGTTACAAATATTATTGGAGATGCTTTCAATGGAGAAGAGGCTAATCCAACTAAGGAAGCTAAATTAACCAATAGTGATTACTTAAATGGTATAGTTCAAAAAGATGCCATTGCCATAGTAAATGATAAGATTGAAGCAATGGGTATTGGTAAGCGTAAGGTGAATTACAGAATGCGTGATGCTGCATTTAGTAGACAAAGATATTGGGGAGAACCATTCCCTATTAAATGGATCAATGGTATAGCTTATCCATTATCAGAAAATGAATTGCCATTGTTATTGCCTAATGTAGACAATTATGGACCAGGTCCAGAAGGCGAAGGTCCTTTAGCAAATATTGATTCATGGAAAGCTGCTAATTATGAGACCAATACAATGCCTGGTTATGCAGGAAGTAGTTGGTATTTTTTAAGATATATGGATCCAAAAAACGAGCAAGCATTTTGTGATAGAAAAGCAAGTGATTATTGGGGACAGGTTGATTTATATATTGGAGGTACAGAACACGCTGTGGGGCATTTATTATACAGCAGAATGTGGACCAAGGCATTGTATGATTTAGGACATATTGGCTTTGACGAACCCTTTAAAAAATTATTGAATCAGGGGATGATTCAAGGTAGCTCTCGATTTGTTTATAGAAAAAGAGGTACACAATTATTTGTATCTGCAGGATTAATCAATGGCCAAGAAGTAGATCAATTACATGTAGACGTAAATATGGTAGATGGTGTTGAATTAGATACAGAAGCCTTCAAGAAATGGAAACCAGATTATGCTAATGCAACATTTGAACTAGAAGATGGCAAGTATATCTGTGGTGTTGAAGTAGAAAAAATGTCTAAGTCTAAATTCAATACAGTTAATCCCGATGATTTAGTGAATAAATATGGTGCCGATACTTTTAGAATGTATGAAATGTTCTTAGGTCCAGTGGAACAAAGCAAGCCTTGGGATACAAAAGGTATCGAAGGGGTGCATAGGTTCATTAAAAAGTTTTGGCGTTTATTCTACGATGAAATGAAAGGCCAGGTATGGGTTAATGAAACTCCTACAAACGAAGAGTATAAAATATTACATAAGACTATTAAGAAAATAGAAGAAGACACGGAACGCTATAGCTTTAATACTGCAGTAAGTACATTCATGATTTGTATCAATGAATTGTATGATGCTGGATGCCATAAAAAAGAGATCCTAGAACAGGTATTAATTTTAATCACACCTTATGCCCCGCATTTTGCAGAAGAGCTTTGGTCTTTAATTGGTAATAAAGGATTGGTGGTAGATGCTCCATTCCCTGTGTTTGAAGCTAAATACGTAGTTGAATCAAATAAAGAATATCCTGTAAGTATTAATGGGAAAGTGAGGGCTAATATTTCCATTGCTTTAGATGCCACAGAAGATCAAGTGCGAGAGATTGTTTTAGCCAATGCAACTATTCAGAAATGGGTGGAAGACAAGCCAATAAAAAAATTAATTTTTGTCAAAGGTAAAATGATTAACATCGTTATATAATTTATTTAAAAGAATCTTATGAAAAAAGTATTTGTTTTTGCTGGACTATTGATGGGTATTGCTTCTATAGCACAAATGCCATCTAATAATTTACCAAGATTTATTCGCTGGATAGACAACGATCAAATTGTAGTAAGTACGAAATTAAATAAAGAGACTACAGCAAAAGAGTATGTCTACAATACAGTAACTAAGCAATATAGTGTTGCACCGGCAGCTGCCTTACCTCCTGCTGAAAAACAAGTAATGGTAAAAAATGCCAATATCTTTTTAAAAGAGAATGGTACTGAAACTCAATTAACTTTTGATGCTGCTGAAGAAAAAAATCCTACATTATCTCCTGATGGAAATTTTGTTGGCTATACTAAAAACAACAATTTGTATACTGTAAGCATTGCAGATAAAAAAGAAACAGCGATTACTTCAGAAAATACAAAAGGCATTTTAAATGGGTATGCTAGTTGGGTATATTTTGAAGAAATTTTTGGCCGTCCAACTCAATACCGTGCATTTTGGTGGAGTCCAGATAGTAAGTATATTTCTTTTATGCGTTTTGATGAGCGTCAAGTACCTATGTTCCCAATATACAACAGCGATGGGCAACATGGTTTTGTAGAAGAAACAAGATATCCAAAAGCTGGCGATCCTAATCCTACAGTTAAGATTGGTTGGACAAGTCCAACTGGCGGTGCCATTACATGGGCAGATTTTAATGATCAAGAAGATCAGTACTTTGGATGGCCTATATGGAATCCAAACAATAATACCATGTGGATGTCCTGGATGGATCGTGGCCAAAACAATTTAAAAATATATGAATTGGATATGGCTTCTGGTGCGAAGAAGGAAGTGTATAAGGAATATCAAAAAACATGGATTGATTTAGAAGACAGAGTGAGTGGAAGAATTAATTTCTTAGCGAATAATCAAGGCTATATTGCACAATCAGATGCTTCTGGATGGAATCAGTTGTATTTGTATAATATGGAAGGCAAACTAATAAATGCGATCACAACTGGAAAATATACAGTGACTGGTATTAAATTAATTGATGAGAAGAATAAGACAATTTATTTTACTGCAAGAGGTATAGAGAATTCAGCTAGAGTAGATTTATATGCAGTATATTTTAATGGCACTGAATTAAGAAGATTGACAGTAGGTGATTATAATAATAGTCAAATTTATTTATCTCCTGACACAAAGAAATTTGTAACCGTATATAGTAATGTAAATACGCCTACAACAATGGGTGTGATCCATAAAAAAGATAAAACTAAAACCATTCAAGTAATAGGTACTGTGGTTGATTCTACTTATAAAGCAGAGAACTTTGCTAAAACTGAATTAATCCGCATCAAGAGTGCAGATGGTTTATATGAATTACCGGCTTTGGTAACTTGGCCTAAGAATATGGATCCTACTAAGAAATATCCAATGTTGGTGAGTATATATGGTGGTCCTAGCGCTGGTACTGTAATGGATAGTTGGAGCAGTCCTGCTTATAAAGAAAACCTAGCCAAGGATGGTTTAATTCAAGTAGCTTTTGATCATAGAGCAAGTGGGCACTTTGGTAAAGAAGGCGTGAATTATATGTATCGTAATTTAGGTTATTGGGAAATGAATGATTACATGACAATGGCTAAATGGTTTATTCAAAATGGTCAAGCAGACCCTGCAAAAATTGCCATGACTGGATTTAGTTATGGTGGTTATATGAGCTGTTATGCATTAACATTTGGATCATCAGTATTTACACATGCGATGGCTGGAGGTAGTGTCACTGCCTGGGAATTGTATGACTCACATTATACAGAAAGATTTATGGATACACCTAAAGAAAATCCAGAAGGCTATAAGTCTGGTTCTGTGATGACCCATGTAAAGAACTTCAAAGGTGTATTGCAATTGGTACATGGAACAATGGATGACAATGTACATATGCAAAACTCTATTCAATTATTAAGTGCATTACAGGATAATGGAAAAGAAGCAGAGTTTATGTTATATCCAGGTGGTCGACATGGATGGGGTGGTGCAAAGGGCAAGCATTTTGCTGACCTAAAAACTAAATTCATCTATACGCACTTATTGGAGAAGCCAGTACCAACAACAAAATAATTGAATTAATCAATACCTTATGTCGAATCCTATTTTAGATGCAGATCTGCTTAATTCAAATCCTCAAGACAGGGAATTTGAGAATAGTATTCGTCCAACTGCTATTGATGCTTTCTCTGGTCAGCCTCAGCTAATTGAAAATATTAGCATATTTATTAAGGCTGCTAAAATGAGAGGAGAACCATTGGATCATATTTTATTTCATGGTCCTCCAGGTCTTGGTAAAACCACCTTAAGCAGAATTGTTGCCAATGAAATGGGTGTGCAAATAAAAGAGACCTCTGGGCCTGTTATAGATAAGCCAAGTGATTTAGCTGGACTATTAACAAGTCTAGAACCCAATGATGTTTTGTTTATAGATGAGATTCATAGATTAAGCACTGTAGTGGAAGAATATTTATATGCAGCAATGGAAGACTTTAAGATCGATATCATGATTGATAGTGGTCCTAATGCAAGAAGTATTCAAATTAATTTAAACCCTTTTACTTTAGTTGGCGCAACCACTAGAAGTGGTTTATTAACGGCTCCTTTGCTTTCTAGGTTTGGTATTAAATCTAGATTGGAATATTATCCTGCAGCTGTTCTACAAAAAATTATTGAAAGAAGTGCACAAATATTGACAGTTCAAATAGATAGTCATGCTTCAGGTGAGATAGCTAGAAGAAGTAGAGGTACACCAAGAATTGCCAATGGCTTATTGAGAAGGGTAAGAGACTTTGCGCAGGTATTGAACGATGGCCAAGTAGATTTGGGTATTACTCAACATGCCTTAAAAGCATTGAATGTAGACGAGCATGGATTGGATGAAATGGATAATAGAATCTTATTAGCTATTATAGAAAAGTTCAAAGGAGGTCCAGTAGGGATAAGTACCATTGCTACAGCAGTTGGGGAAGAGTCTGGTACTATCGAAGAAGTTTATGAGCCATTCTTGATACAAGAAGGCTTTTTACAAAGAACGCCTCGTGGACGTGAAGTCACCCACAAGGCGTATGAACATTTGGGAAAACAAAGGTCTCAGGGAAAAGGCCCAGAATTATTTTAGTTCACCACTAATCTAAATCCGTTTCCGTGGATATTGACAATCTCAATTTTTTCATCTTCTTTTAAGTACTTTCTTAATTTGGCAATATATACATCCATGCTTCTGCCATTGAAATAAGTATCGCTACCCCAAATTTTCTTCAAAGCTTTTTCTCTTGTTAATAAATCATTCTTATGCTCTGCAAGCATTTTCAATAATTCATTTTCTTTCGGAGACAGTACTTGTACTTTACCATCCAAAACCAATTCTCTTAATTTTGGATTAAAATGATAATTGCCTAATTCAAATTCTTGGTTGTCTACAATTTTATTATCTTCTTCATTTCTTTTGATAATCGCTTTAATCTTCATTAATAAGACTTCGCTGTCAAAAGGTTTTGTGATATAATCATCAGCACCTAATTTATAACCAGTAATAATATCTTCTTTTAATGTCTTAGCACTTAAAAAGAATAAAGGAATATCTGGATCTGTATTTCTAATTTCCTCTGCTAGTGTAAAGCCATCCATATGCGGCATCATTACATCTAATAGACATAGGTCAAATTTCTCTCTTTGGAAAGCAGCTAATCCTAGGCGGCCGTCTCTTTCTAGAGTTACTTCATACTCGTCTAATTCTAAATAGTTTTTTAATACCAATCCTAGATTGCTATCATCTTCACAAAGAAGAATTTTATATTTTTTCTTGTCTTCCATATTGATTGCTTTATGTAAAGAAACAATTTTTTGTTTTGCTAGTAAAATAAGGGTTTCCAATCTTTTGTTAAAATATACCTAATCCTTCGTAGTTCTACAAATATCACAAATATTACAAGAAATAGGGTCTTTTTCTCCGAAATATCGGGCTAAATACTGACTCCTACATTCAATGTCGGGCTGCCTAATATATTTCGCAAAAGCTTGTACCCTTTCAATAAATGCTTTTTTTCTTGCTGTATAATTGTCCAAATCTAATTTCATAAAATTAGCAGATGTCCTGTTCCAATTAAATTGAACAATGGGTTGATGCTCTTTTTGATGGTATTGAATTAATCCTAATTCGGCTAATCCAAGAAGTTGTTTCTGTACAAATAAGCTATCCCTTTGTAATAGTTCAGCTAATAAACTTTCTTGAATCATTTGAGCATTATCTAAAATGCCGCCGTAGGTTCTAAGTAAGGTTTGTAAAACTGTACCTGCAATGATATTATTTTTTTCGAACTGCTCAATGGTATCTCTGTCAACCACTACTTGTACCATGGAAGGTTTAAATGAAGCTTCAGAAAATTTTACATGCCCTTCTTGTGCAATCCATTGCAAAGCATTTCTTGTTACAATTTTATCTAGATCAAATATGATGCAAAATTGTTCAAAGTCAAAAGGAAACTGATCTTGTTCACCCATGCCAATAGGTAATTGCACAAAATCTGCTAAGTGTTGGTATACTTTTTTTATAAATTCTATAGGGGGGAATTTCTTTGTTTGTAAAGCTTCCCAATATTCCCAATCGGATTGTTGATAAATTAATATTGCTTCAGCAGCTTTGCCATCTCTTCCTGCTCTTCCTGCTTCTTGATAATATTGTTCAATACTTCCTGGTATATCATAGTGTATAACAGTTCTCACATCAGGTTTATTGATACCCATGCCAAATGCGCTTGTACAAACTACAATTTGTGTTTGATTGTTCATCCAAGAAGATTGTACTTTTTGACGTAATTGTATAGGTAAGCCTGCATGGTATTCTTCGACACTAAATTTATAAGCTTTTAATAATTGTGTTAATTGTGTTACATTATTTCTTGTGCCACAATATATAATGGTGGAGCCATCTGTTTGGCTTAATATACTTCTAAGGGTATGAATTTTGACCGCCACCTTCTGAACAGCATATTGTAGATTAGGCCTTAAAAAACTATCTGTGATGATAGTGGGTCTTTTTAATGCCAGCTGTTTAATCATATCTTCTTGAACCATTGGAATAGCAGAGGCGGTCATTGCTAAAACGGGTGTATTGGGAAATATGGTTTTAACAATATCTAATTTTCTATAAGAAGGTCTAAAGTCATAACCCCATTGAGAGATGCAATGTGCTTCGTCTATAGCAATTAATTGTATGGGAATAGTTTGCAGAAATTCTTGAAAATTTTTTTGTGCTAATTTTTCAGGGGAGCAATATATAAATTGATAAGCACCTTCTTTAATTTCTCTGAATACTTTTTGTTGGTTATAATAATCCATTTCACCCCCTAAGTGAATCGCAGTGATATTTCTGCTTTTTAAATCTCGGACTTGGTCTTGCATTAAAGCAATCAAAGGACTAATTACGATGCCAATTCCTTTATTACACAATACCGGTATTTGGTAGCACAAAGATTTTCCTGCACCTGTTGGCAACAAAGTCAATACGTCTTTACCCGCTAAGACCGATTCAATCACAGATAGTTGTTGAGGTCTAAACTGCTCGTAGCCCCAATACTTTTGCAAAATTTCTTGAGGAGAAAAATATGTTGATCTTTCTTGCAAGGCTTAGACTAATTTTTTCTTGAATAATCTTAAAGAATTTAAAGCTAATACTACATCACTTAAGCCCATGATTAAAGCCCCGTAAGTAGGTCCCCAAGTGCCCAATAATCCAAATGCTGCAATAGGTATAGCTATTATATTATAGGAGAATGCCCAAGCAAGATTTTCTTTTATGGTTTCATAAGTTCTTCTACCTAATCCTAAAGACATGGGAAGATTTTTCAAACCTTGGTTCATTAATATTACCTGTGCGCTCTGAATCGCAATATGAGATGCATTGCTTAAAGAAATGCCAATAGTAGCTTTAGCTAATGCAGGTGCATCATTGATACCATCTCCCACCATTGCAGTTGGGAAGGCTTTAGTAAGAGCGTCTAATTTATTTAATTTATCAGCAGGGCTTTGCTCGCTGATAATTTCTTGAATACCTAGAGCATTTCCTACTAATTCGCATTTTGCTTTTCTGTCTCCACTTAATAATATGGTATGTATACCTTGACGATGTAATGTTTCAATCACTTCTTTGGCTTCTGGTCTTATTTCATCTGTTACATCTATCCAACCAATAAATTCTCCATTCTTTTGAATATAAATATTATGACCATCTTCAATAGATGGATCTTTTAGCGTTTTAAAAGAACCTGCCCAATATTCGTTCCCTTCTTTATCTGTGGCTTTAATACCTAAACCCTTTACTTCTTCAATGGTATTCCATTTTAATTCTGATTTGCTTTTCCATTCTGTACTAATACATTTGGCAATAGGATGGTTAGAATATTTCTCTAAAGAATAGGCTAATTCTTTAAAAGCAGTTTCATTACTTGCATCTGTAAAATATACTTTATCAATAATAAAATGACCAGTGGTTAAGGTGCCCGTTTTATCAAACACTACTTGTTTAATGTCTTTAAATGTTTCTAGGCTTTTAGCATTTTTAAATATCACTCCATTTCTTGCTCCTCTACCAAGTCCAACAGCAATAGCCGCTGGAGTTGCCAATCCCATAGCACAAGGGCAGGAGATCACTAAAACTGCAATAGCTCTCAACATACTTTCACCAAAACCAATGCTTGTAAAAAAATAATTACCTAATAAAGTAAGCAGTGCAATGCCTAAAACCAATGGAACAAAAATGGCACTTATTTTATCTGCTAAAATTTGTACTGGTGGTTTTTCGCCTTGTGCATTCTTGACCATTTTTAAAATATTGGCTAATACCGTATCATCACCCACCGCAGTTACATAAGCTTTAATAGTACCATTTTCAATAGTGCTTCCACCTAGCAATATCTCATTCATTTTTCTATGTACTGGAACACTTTCTCCTGTAACAATAGCTTCATTCACACTGGCTTCTCCCCATAAAATTTTACTATCCATAGGAACGGTCTCACCTGCATTAATTAAAATAATATCGCCCACTTTAAGTGTATTACTTTCAACATTGAAAATAATTTCTTTATGATTTTCGTCAAATACAATCATATTGGCCATTACTTTCTGCGCCTTCACTAAATCTTTCAAAGCTCTTTGTGTAGATTCAATAGAAGCGTCTTCTAAATAATTTCCAAAAAAGACTAAGGTTAAGATGGTTGCAGCCGTTTCATAATATGCAAATGCTGCACCTTGTCCTATCAATGTTCCATATAAGCTATATCCAAAAGCTGCTGTTGCTCCAATAGCAACTAATACATTCATATTTGGAATGCCTTTGAAAATACTATTCCAAGCACTTTTGCCAAAATAGCTCATGCCCACAATATATACTGGTAAGGTAATACCCAATTGTACAAAAGGGTTCATTAAAAAATGAATATGCACACCAGGTATCATGTGGATCATTAAGGGCAAAGTGAATACCAAACAAAATAGTGCTCTTTCTTTATTGTTATCCAAAAATCGTTTAACTGTTTTTTCTTCTGATCCACGTACTTTATATCCTAAACTATTTATACCCTTTATTAATTTCTCTTTATTGGATTCAAAAGGAAGTTCAAAATTCACTTCACCTTCCATGAAATTTACTTTGGGAGCTTTAACGCCTTCAGATTCTAAATATTTATGAATAGATAAAGCACAATTGGTACAGCTCATCCCGTCTACTTTTAATTGTACGTTTTCCATAAGATTTATATTATACTACAAAGGTACAACTCCTATATTGTATCTTTGCTTTATGGAAAAAATGTATCCTTTTGAGCAAATTGCTTTGATTGCCAAAGAGCTAGTAGATACTTATAGCAACCATCCTGTATGGGTTTTTCATGCACCCATGGGAGCTGGTAAAACCACGTTAATTTCGACTATTTGCAAAGTAATGGGTGTGGAAGATGCTGTTTCAAGTCCAACCTTCTCTTTAATGAACGAATATCAGGTAGGTAAAAAGACCATTGTTCATATGGATTGGTATAGAATTGATGGAGAAGTAGAGGCTGCAAGGGCAGGTTTGGTTGCGGCTATAGACGAAGCTGATTATTGTTTTATTGAATGGCCAGAGAAAGCCCCAGGTATTGTTCCGGAAAATGCTTTACATCTTACTATCGAAATAACTGACCCAGTTACCAGAAAGATAATAGTTCGATAAGCTCTTGCTTTTTTGTAACTTAGATAAAAATTGCTACTATGAGTGCTATTAAGCCACAGATCCTAAGTTCATTTTCTTATGAAACGCAGGAAGAAGTGTTGGATATCCCTTTTAAATCAAAGCCTTTATTAATTGGATTACCAAAAGAAATTGCTTTTCAGGAAAATAGAATTGCATTAATCCCAGAAGCGGTAAATGTATTAGTAGCCAATGGCCATGAAGTAATTGTAGAAGCAGGCGCGGGTTTAGGTAGCAGGTATTCAGATAAGGATTATGCCGAAGCTGGTGCTAGGGTAGTGACAGATAAAACATTAGTATATCAATGTCCTATTTTAGTAAAAACTGCTCCGCCAGTAGAGTCAGATTTGCCCTACTTACAAATGAATCAAACCATTATTTCGCCGGTACATTTATCGGCTTTGAAAAAAGAATTAATGGTACAATTAATGGCCAAGAAAATTACTGCTTTAGCATTTGAAAATATTAAAGATGAAAATAACAACTACCCAATACTTAGAAGTATGGGTGAAATTGCAGGTAGTGCAGTCATGTTAATTGCTGGTCAATACTTAAGCAATTTCAATCAAGGTAAAGGAGTATTATTAGGTGGTATAAGTGGCGTGCCTCCCACTAAAGTGGTGATTATTGGTGCAGATATTGTGGGAGAGTTTGCAACCCGCAACGCTTTGGCATTGGGAGCAAGTGTGAAAGTATTTGATAATGATGTTTCAAGATTACAACGTTTACAAAATAATTTAGGACAGAGAGTTTGGACAAGCGTATTGGAGCCTAGAATTTTAGCCAAGCAAATAAAAACCTGTGAAGTAGCTGTGGGAGCATTAAGAAGTGGTTTTGGTAGAGCACCGATAGTTGTTACAGAAGAGATGGTTGCTTCAATGCGACCAGGAAGTATTATAATTGATGTTGCCATTGATAGAGGCGGATGTTTCGAAACCTCTGAATTAACCAATCATGAAGATCCAATTGTAATCAAGCATGATGTGATTCATTATGGCGTGCCCAATATTCCAAGTGGTTTTGCACGCACTGCAAGCCAGGCAATTAGCAATGTATTAATGCCTTTGTTAATTCAAATTGGAGATGTAGGTGGATTAGAAGAAATAATCTGGCAACATGTTCACTTAAGAGAGGGTATTTATTTATACAAAGGCGCTTTGACTGATTCGTATATTAGTCACAAATTTGATTTGAAATTTACCGATTTAAATTTATTAATAGCTAGTAGTAAAAGTTAGCTATTCTTATAATCCATCAAATTAATTTGCTTGGTGCAAAATGCATATTCCTCTGGGTCATTGCTTCCTACAATGATTAATTTATGCATTGCATAATCTTGTATTAATTGCTTGTACAATGCGTATCCTTCTTTGTCTAAATTGCTGCAAGGCTCGTCTAACAATAAAATGGGGCAATTAGAAAAAATTGCTAATGCCAATTTTAATCTTTGTTTCATTCCGCTACTAAAATATCGAATCTGCTTTTCTGTAGCATTTTCCAATCCAATCATCTTGATTATTTCTTGAATAGAAGTATGTGGAATCAAAGACTTGAATTTTGCATGAAATTCAAATTGCTCTATAGTGGTTAATTCTTCTACTAATTCCAAATAGGGTGCTGCAATACTAATTTGGTCATAAATGCTTTGGCTATCTGCGTCAGACCATTCAATAACCCCTTTACTTAAATTGGTAAACCCTGCAATGACTTGTAATAAAGTACTTTTACCAGAACCATTATTACCTATCAATGCATAATGTTGGCCTTTTTCAAAATCAACATTGAGTGATTGAAAAATCCATTCCTTGTTGAATCTTTTACCAGCTCCTATTAGGCTAATTTGTTTCATGGATTAATCTTCAACTACTTCTCCCTTACCAAAACGCTTGATGATACCGCGGCCACTCTCTCTAATGAAAGTAACAATTTCATCTCGCTCATCTGTTGCTGGCAATTCTTCTTCAATAAATTCCAATGCTTGAGTAGTATTCATTCCTTTATTGAAAATATATCTGTAGATATCTAAAATATGATTGATTTTTTCTAAATCAAAACCTCTTCTTTTTAAACCTACGCTATTCACACCACCATAACTCAATGGATTTCTAACTGCTTTAATATAAGGCGGCACATCCTTACTTACCAAGCTACCTCCGGCGATATAAGAGTGTTGTCCAATATTTACAAATTGATGCACAGCACTTACACCTGCTATCCATGAGTAATCTCCTAATGTAACGTGACCAGCCACTTGAACACTATTACTTAAAATACAATTATTGCCAATGATACAATCATGCGCAATATGGCTGTAAGCCATGATTAAACAATTATTGCCCACTTTGGTAGTCCATCTATCTGAAGTACCTCTATTAATTGTTACAAATTCTCTGATGGTTGTATTGTTGCCAATTTCAACAGTTGTTTTTTCCCCATTAAATTTTAAATCTTGTGGGTCTGCACCTAATACTGCTCCAGGAAAAACTCTACAACCTTTTCCAATCTTAGTGCCTTTCATGATAGTAACATTACTACCAATCCAAGTGCCTTCGCCAATTTCAACATCTCCATGAATCACTGTAAACGGATCAATTTTTACATTGTCTGCAATGGTTGCATTAGGATCGATATAAGTAAAAGGATGTGTCATATTTATTCAATTTATTCGGCTTTCTTCACTACTTGAGCAACTAAATCTGCTTCTGTAGCTACTTTACCATTTACATAAACAGTACCGCGCATTTCGCAAATACCTCTTCTAATAGGTGCTGTTAATTCCATTTTTAATAACATGGTATCACCAGGCTTCACCATTTGTTTGAACTTACAATTATCAATTTTCAAGAAGTAAGTATCGTATTTTCCCTCTGGCATGGCGTTAATACAAAGTATACCACCTGTTTGCGCTAAAGCCTCAATTTGTAATACTCCAGGCATTACAGGATTGCTTGGAAAGTGCCCAGGAAAAAACCACTCATTAAAAGTTACATTCTTAACACCTACAATTACCTTGTCTGATAGCTCGATAATTTTGTCTACGAATAAGAATGGGTATCTATGTGGTAATAATTTTTCTATCTGTTCTAAATTAAACACTGGTGTAATAGATGGATCATATACTGGTACATCTTTTACGTGTTTATTTTTTTTAATGTACTGTTTGATTTTTTTAGCAAACTCTACATTGCTACTATGTCCAGGACGATTCGCAATGATTCTTGCTTTTATAGGAAAGCCAATTAGTGCAAGATCACCAACAACATCTAATAGTTTATGACGAGCAGGTTCGTTAGGAAATCTTAATTCTAAATTATTTAAGTAGCCTTCACTCTTCACTTCAATCTTATCTCTTTTGAAGACTTTTGCCAATCTTGACATCTCTGTATCTGTAACCGGCTTGTCTACTACAACAATGGCATTATTGATATCGCCACCTTTAATCAAATCGTTATCTAATAAAGCTTCTAATTCGTGTAAAAAACAAAAAGTTCTACAAGGAGCAATCTCTGATTTAAAATCTTTGATCGTATTTAATGCCGCATGTTGTGTGCCTAAAACAGGACTATTAAAATCAATCAATGTAGTGATCTGATAATCTAGTGCAGGCAATGCAACCATCTCTACACGCTTGGCTTCGTCGTAATGAAAAATATTTTCGTCGATACTATACCATGCTTTTGCTGCATCTTGTTCAACAACACCCGTTTTTTCAATTTGTTCAATAAATGGAGCAGAGCTTCCATCCATAATAGGAATCTCAGGTCCATTTAATTCAATCAATGCATTGTCTACGCCCATGCCAACTAATGCTGCTAAAATATGTTCAACCGTACTCACTTTAGCATCCCCAACTTGTAGGGTAGTTCCTCTACTAGTGTCAGTGACTAAATCGCAATCTGCTTTTATGATAGGTTGGTTAGCTAAGTCAACTCTTTGAAATTGTATACCAAATCCTGGGTTTGCTGGAATCAATTTCATATCCACTAAAACCCCAGTATGCAAACCTGTACCACTAATAGAAATGCTATCTTTTAATGTATGTTGCTTATCTGGATTAAAATGCTGGTCCATAAGAAATAGTTTAAATACCCTAATCGGGTGATTTTCAGCAAAAATACGGCCGAATTACCCTTTTTTAGACAGTTGCTGCACTAATATTTCTAGTTCTTTGACCCTTTTTTCTAAATCTGGGAGGTTTTTTACATAAACTTGGGCTCTCAAGGCTGTTTTTTGGTCTGCAGCTGGGTGTCCTGTAAGTGTTTGGTTCTTTTCTTTGATGGATTTGGTTACACCACTCTGTGCTGCTAATTTAGTGCCATCAGCCACAGAAATATGGCCGGCAAATCCCACTTGGCCACCTACCATAACGCTTTTGCCAATTTTAGTGCTTCCGCTAATGCCAGATTGTGCGGCAATGACGGTATTGTTTCCCACTTCGGCATTATGGGCTATTTGAATAAGATTATCTAGTTTAACCCCTTTACGAATGATGGTTGAGCCAATGGTTGCTCTATCAATAGTTGTATTGGAACCAATTTCCACATCATCTTCAATAACCACATTTCCTAACTGAGGAACTTTCTGAAAACTACCGTCGGCTTTTGGAGCAAATCCAAATCCATCACTACCAATGATACTTCCTGCATGAATGGTTACATTGTTCCCAATCACACAGTTATGATAAATAACCACTCCAGGGTTTAGTACCACATTGTTTCCAATTTTTACTTGCTCTCCGATAAAGACATTAGGATAAATTTTTACATTATCGCCTACTATAACATTTTCTGAAATAGTAGCGAAGGCACCTATAAAATGCTGTGTTCCTAATTTTGCAGAACCGGCAATAAATGAAGGCGTTTGAATGCCCACCATTGTAGCGGCTTTTAATTCCTGGTATTTTGTGAGTAGGGTAGCAAATGCTGCATAAGCATCAGGCACTCTAATTAAGGTTGCTCCAATTTTTTCTTTTAAAATCAAACTATCATTGATGATTACAATAGAGGCTTTAGTAGTGTATAAAAATTCTTCGTATTTAGGATTCGCTAAAAAAGATATTTCGCCATGTTTAGCTTCTTCAATTTTTCCAAATTGAGTCACTTCGATAGTTGCATCTCCTTCAACTTTTCCTTGAATCATTAGGGCAACTTGTCCTGCGTTAAATGCTAGCATGCTTTAATGTTTTTTGGGGGATGAATCATTCAGCCAGCAAATGTAAAATTTTTTCACCGGGGCTGAAAGACTTTCATTGATTAATGCATTCTGGATATCTGAAATATTCGCAATTTCACCAGATTTTAGCAATATCTTAATAGTTTCCTCATTTGAATGGTACATAGTATTAGAGGTCTCCCCCTTAAAACATAGATAAGCCAATTCTTCATCGGATAAACTATATGCAGCTTTTACTTTTTCTTTTGTTTGATTAAACTGAGCTTCTTCAATTGGATTAGACTGCATAGAGCATTTGAAGATTTGTCTATTTAAAAAGCGAGCGCATAAAATACTTAATACAGGGTCTTGATGGTCTTGCCATTTTTTGATGGCGAATAAAATATCTGTATCGTCTAAATTGCAAAAAGCTTTTAAATCTATAGATGCTAATTGGCCATCAAATTTGCCCAAGAAATAGTCTAAAATACCTCCAGTGACTAC
>JBJOIU010000038.1:0-21686 GCA_046046935.1 Bacteroidota bacterium | reverse complement strand
GCTTTTATCATTTAATATTGGACTAGAGCTAGGACAGCTACTTATCGTTAGTGTAATTTTAATAATTTCATTTATATTCGTATCCCTCTTAAAGCTAGATAGAAGACGATTTATTCAAGTGGTTTCCGGAATAAGTATTTTATTAGCAGCCAATATGGTTTGGGAGAGAATTGTATCTTTTTTTTAATTGAAAATAATAATCAATGAAGAAGCTTTTAACGCTTGGTTTTTCAGTGATGGTCTTAGTAGCAACAATCAATGCTCAAGACATCCGTAACAATCCTACTTCAAACCATGGAAACAAGTTTGAGCAATTAGGAACAATTTTACCAACTCCCAACGAATATCGTACAGCGAGTGGTGCTCCTGGTCCAAAATATTGGCAACAAAGAGCGGACTATGATATCAAAGCAAGTTTAGATGAGAAAAATCTAATCTTACATGGTGCGGAAACTGTAACTTATTTCAATAATTCTCCTGATGTATTAACTTATATCTGGTTACAATTAGATGAGAACGAACATAGCTCTACAAAAAATGCAGGCTATGTTGACGGAAGTTCTTTAAGTAGATCTTTCTCTCCAACTGCTATAGACAAATTAGCTGATGAAAAGAAAGATAATGGCTATGGCGTAAACATTTTAAAAGCTACAGATATTTTAGGTAAAAACTTAAAATATACAGTCAATAAAACAATGATGCGAATTGAATTACCAACCGCGTTAAAACCAGGTCAAAAATTTGCGTTTAAGATTGATTGGAATTACAAAATCTCTGATAGAATGACCATTGGTGGTAGAGGTGGTTATGAGTTCTTCCCAGAAGACGGCAATTATTTATTTACTATGGCTCAATGGTTCCCTAGATTAGCAGTGTATTCTGATTTTCAAGGATGGCAACACCACCAGTTTACTGGTAGAGGTGAATTTGCTTTAGCATTTGGTAATTATAATGTTGCAATTACTGTTCCTGGTGATCACGTTGTGATGGCAACAGGAGAGTGTCAAAACTATCCTGCAGTGTTAAGTGCAGCACAATTGGCAAGATGGAATAAAGCATTGACTTCTTACAAAGAGCCAGTTGAAGTTGTGACATTAGAAGAAGCTAAAGCAGCTGAAAAAAATAAAGTAGCTACAACTAAAACTTGGGTATTCAAAGCGGAAAATGTACGTGACTTTGCTTTTGGTAGCAGCCGTAAATTTGTTTGGGATGCATTGGCTACAGATGTAGAAGGTAAAAAAGTAATGAGTATGAGTGCTTATGGAAAAGAAGCATATGGTTTATACCGTAAATTTTCTTCTAAAGCAGTAGCACATACTATTAAGTCTTATTCTAAATTTTCTATTCCTTATCCTTATCCTGTGGCTCAATCTATTGAAGCTGCAAATGGTATGGAATATCCAATGATATGTTTCAACTATGGTCGTACTGAAAAAGATGGTTCTTATACAGAAGCGACTAAGAATGGTATGTTAGGAGTGGTGATTCATGAAGTGGGTCATAATTTCTTCCCAATGATTGTAAATTCTGATGAGCGTCAATGGTCTTGGATGGATGAAGGATTGAATTCATTTGTTCAATATTTGACACAAGAATTGTACGACAATAAATTCCCTTCTCGTGGTGGTCCAGCATGGTCAATTGTTGATTACATGAAATTGCCAAAAGATCAATTAGAGCCAATCATGACGAATAGTGAAAATATTATTCAATTTGGTCCAAATGCTTATACTAAACCAGCGACTGGTTTAAATATTTTACGTGAAACAATTATGGGTCGCGAATTATTTGACTATTCATTTAAAGAGTATTCAAGAAGATGGGCATTTAAACATCCAACACCTGCAGATTTATTTAGAACAATGGAAGATGCAAGTGCAGAAGATTTAGATTGGTTCTGGAGAGGCTGGTTCTATGGCATTGAGCCTGTAGATATTGCTATTGATACAGTGAAGCATGCAGTGTATGATGCTTCTGCTGTAGCACCTGCTGCAAGAACTATGGCTGGTAGAAGTTTGGACAAGCCTTTGGTAAATAGTTTTGAAGATATTTCTAAGATTAGAAATAGAAACGATAAATCTATTGTGTTCTTAACTGATGTTGATACCACTTTAAGAGATTTCTATTGGAAATATGATAGAGCGATTGTTCCTTATGATTCTGTAACCAAACAACCTGCTATGAGTTTTGGTGCTGCAGAAGTTTTAACAGATGCAGATAAAGCTAAATATGCAAATGTGCATTTATATGAAATTAGTTTCTTGAATAAAGGTGGTTTAGTAATGCCAATCATTGTTGAATTTACTTTTGAAGATGGCACTAAGGAAGTAACTAAGTATGCAGCTCAAATTTGGAGAAAGAACGAAAACAAATTAACTAAGGTATTTTTAACAAATAAGAAAGCAGTTTCAATCAAATTAGATCCAATGAAAGAAACAGCAGATATCGACGAGTCAAATAATACTTGGCCAAATGTATCTGAGCCTTCTAAGTTTAGCATATTCAAAGCAAGATCAATTGGAAGAGGTCAATCATTTGGCTTATCTCCAATGGCCGCTGCAGAGAAGAAGTAGGTAATTAAAATCGAGCCCACCGTTTTTGGGTGGGCTCAAACTAAAAAAGTAGCACTTAAAAAACGTAAGTGCTACTTTTTTTTCTCTTATATTTTTTTATTTTTTCTTCGCATCAAATGCTTACGCATTTTCTTCTAACTTATGCGCAGCGGATTTGTAATTCCTCCACTTGGTAATTGCTGCTTCCATATCGGCTGGCAATGCACTATCAAAGCTCATGTGTTCACCTGTAGTAGGATGTTCAAATCCAAGGGTTGCAGCATGCAATGCACATCTTGGGCATGCTTCAAAACAATTATCTACAAATTGCTTATACTTGGTATAAATAGTTCCTTTTAATATTCTGTCTCCGCCATATTCCCAATCATTAAATAAAGTATGGCCTATATATTTCATGTGTACACGAATCTGGTGTGTTCTTCCTGTTTCTAGTATGCAAGAAACAAGAGTGGTATAATTATAGCGTTCTACTACTTTATAATGTGTAATGGCATGCTTCCCAGTTTCTCCTTCAGGATAAGCATCAAATTGTTTTCTATTAGTTTTGTGTCGAGCAATATGCGCTTCGATAGTGCCTTCGTCTTCTTGAACATCTCCCCAAACCAGTGCCATATATTTTCGCTCTACTGTATGGTTGAAAAATTGCTTTGCAAGATGACTAGCTGCTTCAGGTGTCTTGGCTAAAACAATTAAACCTGTGGTGTTCTTGTCAATTCTATGTACTAAACCAAATCTTGGAAGAAGCTCTTCATTTAAATCTGGATTTTGTGATAATAAATGATAAGCTACTCCATTTAATAAAGTACCTGTATAATTACCAATGCCAGGATGCACAACCATATTAGATGGTTTATTAATTACCATCACTGCATCATCTTCATAAACAATATTTAAATCCATTTTCTCCGGCTTTAATTCCGTGTAGTCTGGATTTACATAGCTCATATAAACAACTTCATCAAAAGGCCTGGTTTTGTAGTTGCTCTTAACTACTTTGCCGTTTACTGTTAAGAAGCCTGCATCAATTCCGTTTTGCAGTTTGTTTCTTGTCATGCCTTCAATGCGCATTTGAACCCATTTGTCTATACGCATTGGTTCCTGACCTTTATCTACCATAAAGGTTAGTCGTTCGTAAATTTCTTCATTATTTTCTTCTTGTAGGATATCTTGTTCGGTTGACATGTTGCAAAAGTAGGATATTGCTGCTTAGTTTGTAACTTTGCTTCATGCAACAAAAAGTGTATTTCGAAGATTTAGGTGTAAAATCCTATCAGCCAACCTGGGATTATCAGGAAAGTTTATTGGCAAAGAATACACAAATCAAGTCTTTGGCTAGAGAAAAAGGGGAGGACGTGCTACATACTAGCACTGAACATCGATTTTTAATGGTTGAGCATCCACCTGTTTTCACATTGGGCAAGAACGGCAAAAGAGAGCATGTTTTGGTTTCGGAAGAGCAATTAGAAAAATTAGGTATCGAATTTTTCCATATCAATCGAGGGGGAGATATCACTTATCATGGTTTACAGCAAATTGTAGGTTATCCTATTATAGATTTAGATAAGTTTAAAACAGATCTGGGTTGGTATCTTAGAAGTTTAGAACAAGTGATTATTGACACCATTGCAGAGTATGGTTTAAAAGGGGAAAGAAGTGCTGGCGAAACGGGTGTTTGGCTAGAGCCCGATAATCCATTTATGGCTAGAAAGATTTGTGCTATGGGTATCAAATGTAGCAGATGGATCACCATGCATGGTTTTGCATTAAATGTGAATACGGATTTATCTCATTTTGAATATATTGTTCCTTGTGGAATCCAAGGAAAGACAGTGACTTCTTTAGAAAAGGAATTAGGAAAAAAACTAGATTACGAAGAAGTAAAACAAAAAATTAAAAAGCATTTCTCCAACATTTTCGATTGCGAGCTAGTTGGCTAAAACTGTAATATACCTGGTGTCATTGATCTATTGCCTTGAAGCCCACCAGAATGTATCAGTAAGATTTTTTTATCTGCATGAAAGTATTGCTCTGTCAACATCGAATCTAATGCAGTTATTAGCTTTCCAGTATATACTATATCTGTAGCAATGCCTGTGTTTTTCCAAAATTGATTCATGCATTGAATTTGTGCATCACTAGTTTTAGCGTATCCGCCCTGATGAAATTGGTGTAATAATGTAAAAGGCTTTGAAGTAATGGGAAGTAATACATTTATTTCAGATGCAATAGTCCCTTCATTTTTTAAAACCGGTATGCCAATAATTGTTTGACCTGTTTGACTAATACTTATTAACCCTGCTAACATTGTGCCTGTCCCCACTGCTGCCATGATATAGTCATAAGCACTCAAATCTACTTCATCATTAATACTGGCAAATCCTATAGCTCCTAATTTCCCATAGCCTCCTTCGTCAATAAAAAATATATTTGAATTTTCTTGCTGTAATAAGTTGGTCTTTTTTTCTTGAAAATGGGTTCTTCCCAAGAATTCCAATTGCATTCCATAACTCAAAGCATCTTGTAAACTTGGGGTGAGGATTTCTCCTTCGTTTGATCTTATATAACCGATAGTTTGAAAACCAAATTCTTTACCTGCATAAGCTAATGCAACAATATGATTAGAATATGGGCCACCAAAACTTGCTAAATGGGAAGCATTCGCTGTTTGAGCCTCTTTTATATATCTGCTCAATTTATACCATTTATTGCCGCTCACTATAGGATGAACAAGGTCCAGTCTTAACATGTCAATTGCATGGCCCATTGAATGGTAATGGGTTAGTTTAGATATAGTGGCTTTTGTATGCAATCTTTTTATAATTAGTGAAAATCAGTTATTTTTGCAGACTTCATTTACCTGCTGGGTAAATGTACAATTAATTAAAAAAATAGCGAGATGAGTGCACCTACATTAGTGATTTTAGCGGCGGGAATGGCGAGCAGGTATGGTAGTCAAAAGCAAACAGAGGGTTTTGGTCCAAATGGTGAGACCATTATGGATTATTCAATATATGATGCAATAAGAGCTGGATTTGGCAAAGTAGTCTTTATCATTAGAGAGGATTTTAGCGATGCTTTTAAGGCAAGTTTCGAGCCTAAATTGGCAGGTAAAATTGCTACAGCGTATGTTTATCAATCTTTAGATAAGTTTACTGAAGGCTTTGATATGCCAGCAGATAGAACAAAACCATGGGGAACAGCACATGCTTTATTATGTACTAAGGGGGTAGTGAATGAACCATTTGCAGTGATTAATGCAGATGATTATTATGGAGCAGAAGCATTCAAGCAAGCTTATACATTTTTAACTACTGCATGTTCAGAAAAGCAATATTGTATTTTAGGCTATGAATTATCCAATACATTAAGTGAAAATGGAACTGTAAGTAGAGGTGTTTGTAGTACTGATTCAAATGATAATTTGACTGCAATCAATGAACGTACTAAAATTTATAGAACCGCTACTGGTCAAATTGTTTTTGAAGAAAATGGTATCGAAACAGCTTTAAAAGAAGATACTAGAGTGAGCATGAACTTTATGTGTTTTGCTCCTGGTTTTATTGATTTGTGCGCTGCTGAATTCAAAATATTTTTAAGTAAACAAGGTCAGGAATTAAAGTCTGAATTTTATATTCCTTTTGTTGCTGGTAGATATAGTGAATTACAATTAGGCAATGTTAAAGTTATTCCAACCAATGCAAAATGGTTTGGAGTTACTTATAAAGAAGATGCGCCAGGTGTTAAAGCCAATATAGATGCACTGGTGGCTTCAAATGTTTATCCTGCAAAACTTTGGTAAAATTTAGTTGTAATAACTAAATGTAATTAGTAGTCTCTAAGAATTAATTGTAAGACTTAATGGAATAGATGTAATCTTTAAAATTGCTTATATGGCTCTTTCTATCCTTGCCATGCTTAGTGCTTGCTTTTGCTAATTTAACTTTTACATCTTTGGTAGATTCATTTTCCTTAATAGTGTTTACTAAGTCATAAATCTTTTTAGATTTAATAGCGAATGCAACGCCTTCAGCTTGTTTTTGACGCGTACTAATAATACCAATTAACTCGGCATTATCATTGAATACAGGAGCTCCGGAGTAACCAGGGTTTGCACTAATTTGAATTTGATAGGCATTGCTATCCCCTTCAAAACCAGATTGAGCACTTAAATAGCCTTTACCGTAAACAATATCATTATCTGTTCTAGGATAGCCTAGAGTAAAAATTTCTTCACCTAGATCGGTCATTTTTTTGCGAATAGTAAAAGGCAGTTGCTTAGGTTGCTTAAACTCTTCATCATTGATTTGCAATAAAGCAAGATCTAAATCTTTATCAGCATAAATAATTGCTGCTTTTAATTCTTCGCCATCACTATTTACAACAATGGCACTATTGCCTTTTAAAACGTGTGCATTGGTAATGACAAATCCTTTTGTATCAATTAAAAAACCAGAACCGCCACTTACTAATTTGGCGTTTTCAGGTAATTTGGTTTTCACCTCATTCAATAAATGACCTTGAACTTTTTGGTTCTTTTTAATTACTTCAATTGCTTTGCTTAATTGTAAAACCTGAGAGCCATTTAAGCTAGGGGAGAAGTACATTATCATGGAAGAAGTGAATAAAGCAATAAATCCTCCAACAGAAGCTGCAATGGCAGTAACTCTTTTGTACTTATTCCATATTTGAATCACTTTTGCTTTGGTAGAATTTTCATCAATGATATTCCATTCTCCTGCAGTGTATAAGTTGTCGAATGTTTGTTTTGATAGAGTGGCGAAATTATTGCGTCTAGCAAAATGGTCCATTTGGTGCAAGAACATTTCATGTTCTACCACCATTTGATCAATTTCAGGCGTTTGCTTTCTGATGGATTCAAATTGAGCCATCTCCTGAGTAGACATGTCGCCTGCCAGGTATCTTTCTATAGCTTCTAATAATTGAATATCATCCATCTTTTTAGTCTCCTATATTATATTGCGAAAAGAAAAGCTTCTTTAAGCGCATTAAACATTTATATTTTTGGTTCTTCGCATTGTCTGCATTCGTATAGCCAAAATCGTCGGCTAGTTCCTGCATCCCCTTTTTATTTAAATAGTAGCCTTCTAAAAGACTTTTACAAGGTTCCCCCAGACTATTCAAAGCTCTATTCATAATAGAAAAAGCAGCATCTTTTTTCTCGAAAGCCTCTAAATCCGCTTCTACTGCTATACTCTCTTCTTCTGTACTTAATGGAGCACTGTATTTGCCCATTTGCTGTAAGCGCTTGAGCCACAGGTTTTTACAAATAGAAAAGAGGTAGGTTTTGATTTGGCAACTTAATACAAAACTATCCGATTGGACTTTTTCGTATAAAGTGATCATGGCTTCTTGGAAAAGATCTCTTGCGTCATCAAAACTTCCATTATTGTTGAGCACGAAGTGCTGAATCATGGTAAAATGACTTTTATAAAGGGCTTCCACCGCTTTAGAGTCATTTTGGGCTAACCCTTTTAATAGGGCTTGTTCATTGATTTCAGCTTTCAAGAGATTAATACTTAAGTGACTCAAAAGTAACCCAAAATCCCTATTTATTTATTTTTTTAGATTTTTTTGAAAAACCTAGGTTACCTTCTTCTTGTTTGAGTATTAAGTGTATAAATTAATTAATTAAAACCTTTCTTATGAAAAAAGTATTCGCAATTTTCGCTATCGCTGCATTAGCTGCTTGTGGTGGCGCTTCTACTGAAGCTACAACTGATTCTGCTGCTGCAACTGTTGATACAGCTGCTGTTGCTGTTGATTCTACTGTAGTTGCTGCTGATTCAACTGCTGTTGATTCTGCTGCTACTAAGTAGTCAAATATTAGACTGTTGGTTAGATAAGGTAACTTATCGTCCGCTTGCCCGCTAACAGTTATTAACCGGTTTTCATATGGCAAGCAATCGTTAGAGTCCCGCAGTTTCTACTGGGGGACTTTTTTATTTCAAGCCCTTTTCTTCGAAAATAAGGGCTTGAAATAAAACACTAATGAAATTAAATAGGGGACCCCATAAAGGAGCCCCCTATTTAATTAAGTTGTTATTTACGAATAATTGTTAGTAAAATGTAAAAAACTTTAGCATTTAGGCCTAAAATCGGGCATTTTAGCCTATATTTGTGGAACGATGAAAGCAAATAGCAACTGGTTTTACTTTTTCTTTTATTTCTACTTTAATCAAAGTAGCCGGGTAGTATTTGTAAAAGCATAAACGAAATAACTAAATATACAATCCCGGCCTAAACAGCCGGGATTTTTTTTAAGCATATCGAAACAAAGGATGAATAAAAAGGTAACTATACAAGGATACGAGGGTAGCTTCCACCAAGTGGCAGCCAGACAGTTTTTTGGCAAAACGGTAGAGGTGATTACTTGTGATACTTTTAGAGAAGTGATTAAAATCGGGTCAGATCCAAAACAAGCTGATGGCGCAGTAATGGCTATTGAGAATTCTATCGCAGGTAGTATACTTCCTAATTATAATTTATTGCAAAAATCTTCTTTACAAGTTATAGGAGAAGTGTATTTGTCTATTAGTCAAAATTTATTAGTGAATCCTGGAGTTAAACTAGAAGATATCAAGGAAGTGCATAGTCATCCAATGGCCATATTGCAGTGTTTGGATTTTCTAGAACAATACGATTGGAAATTGGTAGAATCAGAAGATACTGCATTGAGTGCGAAAATGGTGCATCAACACAAGAGTAAACATATAGCTGCTATTGCAAGTAAGTTGGCTGCGCAATTATATGATCTAAATGTGATTAAGCCGGACATCCATACTTTAAAAAACAATATCACTCGTTTTTTAATCATGGTGCCTAAAAATAAAGCGATTATAATTGAAGGTGCAAATAAAGCATCGATCTATTTTCAGACAGATCATTCAAAAGGAATCTTATCTAAGATATTAGCAAAGATTGCAAGTAGAGGAGTTAATCTAAGCAAATTACAAAGTATGCCAATACCTGGCAGTACTTTTAAATATGGTTTTTATGCAGACCTGGAATTTGATACTACTAAACAAATTGAAAAAGTATTATCAGAAGTGAAAGAGGCTACTAATAGTTTTAAAGTTTTTGGATTATATAAAAAAGGAAAAGTTGTAAAGGGATAATTATGAATTGGACTTTATCAAATAGATTAGAAGGCATTGGTGAATATTATTTTGCCACCAAATTGCGCGAGATAGCTGAATTGAATAAAGCAGGCAAGCAAATTATTAATTTGGGAATAGGAAGCCCAGATTTGCCGCCACATCCAGAAGTGATTAAAACATTACAAGAAGAAGCAGCAAAAGACAATGTGCACGCTTATCAATCCTATAATGGCTCACCGGTATTAAGAGAAGCCATTGCTGAGTGGTATAAAAAATATTATCAGGTAGATAATATCGACCCAGCAAAAGAGGTACTTCCTTTATTGGGAAGTAAAGAGGGTATCATGCATATCTGTATGACTTACCTTAATCAAGGAGATCAGGTGTTGATTCCAAACCCTGGATATCCTACTTATACAAGTGCAGTGAAATTAGCAGGGGGCACTCCGCTATATTACGAGCTAACTGCAGAGAATAATTGGGCACCCAATTTTGACGATCTAGAAAAATCGGATTTATCAAAAGTGAAATTAATGTGGGTGAATTATCCACAGATGCCCACGGGTCAGAAACCAAACAAAGCACTATTTGAAAAACTAGTTGCATTTGGCAAGAAGCATCATATTTTAATTTGTCACGACAATCCTTATGCTTTTATTTTAAACGATCATCCAGAAAGTTTATTATCAATTGAAGGCGCTAAAGAAGTAGTGATAGAATTAAACTCTTTAAGTAAAAGTCAGAACATGGCTGGATGGAGAGTGGGGATGTTGATTGCGGCGGAAGACAGGGTCAACGAAATATTAAGATTCAAATCTAATATGGATAGTGGAATGTTTTTACCAGTTCAATTAGCTGCAGCAAAAGCATTAAGCTTAGATAAATCTTGGTATGATTCAGTAAATAAAATTTATACAGAACGTCGTGAAAAAGTATTTGAATTGTTAGATCTTTTAGATTGTGCATTTTCAAAAACACAAGTAGGGATGTTTGTATGGGCTAAAATACCAGCCAAATATAAAGACGGGTACGCATTAAGCGATAAAGTGCTGTATGATGCGAATGTCTTTATTACACCGGGTGGCATTTTTGGTACCGCTGGTAATAATTACATCCGTGTGAGTTTATGCGGCTCAATGGAAAAATTTAATGAAGCAATTAAAAGAGTAAAAGCATGCGTTTAGCAGTAATTGGAATTGGATTGATGGGTGGCTCTTTAGCATTAACACTAAAGCGAAATGGCTTTGTGTCTAATGTGATTGGAGTGGACAACAATACCAAGCACCAAACAGAAGCTTTAGAATTAGGATTGGTAGATGAAATCATGACATTGGAAGATGCCGTTAGATTATCAGATATCATTGCTATTGCTACTCCTGTAAATATTGCTGAAAAGTTATTGCCTACTATTTTAGACTTAGTTGACCAACAAGTTGTGTTTGATGTAGGATCTACAAAAGAAAGTATTGTGAATATCGCCAACGGCCATTCAAAAAAAGGCCGATTTGTGCCAACACACCCAATGTGGGGTACTGAATTTAGTGGTCCGAGTGCAGCACAACAGGATGCTTTTTTAGAAAAAGCAACCGTTATCTGCAATGCAGATAAAGTGGATGCAGATGCATTGTCAACAATAGAAGCCTTATACAAGGCATTGGGGATGCATATTGTAAACATGGATGCGACAAAACATGATATACATGTAGCTTATGTAAGTCATATATCGCATATCACATCTTTTGCACTGGCGAATACCGTGCTAGAGAAAGAAAAAGAGTCTGATGCAATTTTTGAATTAGCGAGTGGTGGTTTCGAGAGCACCGTGCGTTTGGCAAAGTCCAATGCAGCGATGTGGGTTCCCATCTTTATGCAAAACAAAGAAAACGTATTAGATGTCTTGAATGAGCATATTAGTCAATTGAAAAAGTTCAAAGCTTGTCTGGAGAAAGAAAATTTTGAGTACTTATCTGATTTGATTGAAAATGCAAATGGTATTAAAAGAATTTTGAAATAAATCAAAATCTTATTTAAAGAAAATTTAGAAAAATTAACATGAAGAAAATAGAAGAGATGGATCAAACAAATGAATTGATTGAAGCAGTAAAAACAAAAAAGACTTTTGCTGAATTAGGCGTAAACGATCAATTAGTAAAATCAGTAACAGAATTGGGATATACACACGCAACAGAAATTCAAGAGCGTTCTATCCCAGTTTTAATTAGCGGTACAAAAGATTTTATTGGATTAGCGCAAACAGGTACTGGTAAAACAGCTGCTTTTGGTTTGCCTTTAATTCAATTAATCAAAACCGCAGATAAATATCCTCAAGCATTAGTGGTTTGTCCTACACGTGAATTGTGTATGCAGATTGTTAATGAAATTAATTTGTTTAAAAAGCATGTACCAGGTGTAAATGTATTAGCTGTTTATGGTGGTACATCGATTGGTATGCAAATTAGAGATTTAAAAAGAGGTGTTCAAATCGTAGTAGCAACTCCAGGTAGATTGATCGATTTGATTGAGCGTAAGGCAATCAATTTAGAGCAAATTGAATATGTGGTATTAGACGAGGCAGATGAAATGTTGAACATGGGTTTCCAAGACGACATCGAGTTTATCTTGAAGAATACACCTAATAGAGAAAGTATTTGGTTATTTAGTGCAACAATGCCACCTGAGATTAGAAAAGTGAGCAAGCGTTACATGAAAGAACCAGTAGAAGTAACTATTGGTAAAGTAAATACTTCTAATAAAAGTATCGATCATCAGTATTATTTAACTTCTGCTCAACATAGATATGAAACCTTAAAAAGAATCATCGATTTCAATCCTGGAATTTATGGTATCATTTTTACAAGAACTAAAGCAGATGCACAAGAGATTACGCAAAGATTAACGCGTGAAGGATATGATATAGATGCTTTACACGGGGATTTAACACAAGCACAACGTGATAAGGTAATGGGTCAATTTAGAGACAAAACATTACAGTTATTAATAGCGACAGATGTAGCTGCACGTGGTATTGATGTAAAAGGTATTACCCATGTAATCAACTATGAATTACCTGACGATGTAGAAGTATATACACATAGAAGTGGACGTACTGGTAGAGCAGGTAGTCATGGTAATTGTATTTCAATTGTACACGCAAGAGAGTCTTATAGATTACGTCAAATAGAAAATATCAACAAGTGTACAATGCACAAGTTGGATATCCCTAGTGGTAAGGATGTTTGTAGAAAGCAATTCTTCCATTTAATGGATAAGTTAATGTCTACCGATGTAAGCCATGGTGATTATGAGACGTATGTTCCAATGTTGGCAGAGAAATTTGCTGATATGAGCAAAGAAGAAATCTTAACAAGATTTGCGGCATTAGAGTTTAACCGTTTCTTAAGTTATTATGAGAATGCACAAGATTTAAATATCAGAGCTGCTGAAAGAGGCGCAAGAAATAATGACAGAGGAGATGCTCGTGGTGGTCGTGAAAGAGGCAGAAATGAATATGCAGATAGAAGTGCAAGATCAAATGATAGAGCTGGAGATAGAGGAGATACTCGTGGTCGTTCTGCAAGCAGAGCAACAGCAGGTGCAACTCGTTTATTTGTCAACTTAGGAACTAAAGACGGTTTTTATAAAGCTAGTTTCTTGCAATATATCCTAGACATGAGTGAATTAAAGAAAGATGTCCTAGGTAAAATTGATATGAGAGATATGAATAGTTGGGTAGAAATCGAATCTGGATCTGCTAAGAAAATGATACAAGCATTGGATGGCAAAAACTATAAAGGTCGTCGTATTCGTATGAATGATGCAGATAGTGGTGGTCCAAGAGGGTTCAATAAAAATGAAGGCTAGTTTAAAAAAAATTAAATAATAAAATCTTAAATACTAAAATCGGTTTAACATGGCAACCTTAACTGAACAACAACAAAAAGTAAGCGCATTATTAAAAAAAGCACCATTAATTATTTCTGGTCCTTGTAGTGCCGAAACAGAAGAACAAGTAATGGCAACTGCTAAAGGATTAGCAGCTACAGGAAAAGTAGATATTATGCGCGCAGGTATCTGGAAGCCAAGAACTAGACCTGGAAGCTTTGAAGGTATTGGAACTAAGGGTTTGCCTTGGTTACAACAAGCTAAAAAAGAAACTGGAATGCCAGTGGCTGTTGAGGTTGCTACTGCTAAACAAGTAGAAGATGCATTGCATTTTGATGTAGACGTTCTTTGGATTGGTGCTCGTACTACAGTAAACCCTTTTAGTGTGCAAGAAATTGCAGACGCTTTAAGAGGTGTGAAAGTACCTGTATTGATTAAAAATCCATTAAACCCAGATTTAGAATTATGGGTAGGTGGTATGGAGCGTATAGCAAAAGCAGGTATAGAAGATTTAGGTTTAATTCACAGAGGATTTAGTTCTTATGGTAATACTGATTTTAGAAATGCACCTATGTGGCATTTAGCTATTGAGATGAAGCGTCGTTTCCCTAATGTGCCAATGATCAATGATCCTTCACATATTTGTGGTCGACGTGATATTTTACAAGCAGTAGCTCAACAAGCAATAGATTTAGATTTTGATGGTTTAATTATTGAATCACATGTAGATCCTGATAATGCTTGGAGCGATGCTAAGCAACAAATCACTCCAGAAGTATTGAAGCAAATGTTGGAAAGCATTCGTTGGAGAAAAGAAGATGTTCAAAACGAAGACTTCCATAGTGCTTTGGAAAAATTACGTCAACAAATCAATCAATTAGATGACGAATTATTGCAAGTACTTTCTACAAGAATGAAAGTTGCCCAAAAAATTGGTGAATACAAGAAAAACAATGATATCACCATTTTGCAAACAAATCGTTGGAATGAGATTCTAGATCGTGCAATTGCAAAAGGCAATAATTTAGGATTGAGTGATGATTTTGTAACAAAATATATGGACGCAGTTCATATGGAAAGTATCAATCAACAAAATAAAGTAATGAATAGCTAGTATGAAAAATTGGAAAGTTAAATTTTCTTCTAGTACGGTATCATTTGTTTTAGATACTCGATTCGCTACTATTGACAAAATGGTAGACAAATCGCAAGCTATTTATATAACAGATGAAAATGTATATGCATTACATCAAAAGAAATTTAAAGGAAAAAAAACCATTGTAATTCCTGCTGGTGAAGAGCACAAACAACAAGCAACAGTTGATTTCATAATCGAGGCTTTATTGAATTTTGGTGCAACAAGACAAGCAGTCTTAATTGGTGTAGGTGGTGGAGTTGTTACAGATATGGTAGGATATGTTGCCGGTGTTTACATGCGTGGAGTAGCAGTAGGTTTTGTACCTACTACAATTTTAGCCATGGTAGATGCTTCTATTGGTGGCAAGAATGGTATAGATGTGGGCTTATTTAAAAACATGGTTGGATTAATCAGACAACCACAGTTTTTATTATACGATTTCGAGTTCTTACAAACATTGCCTCAACATCAATGGGGAAATGGTTTTGCTGAAATCATCAAACATGCTGCTATTAAAGATGCCAAGATGATGAAAGAATTGGCAATGAATAATTTGGCGTATTATCAAAAAAATAAAAAAGCATTAGCTTCTTTGATTGAAAGAAATGTTCAAATCAAAGTAAAAGTGGTGCAAAAAGATGAATTTGAAAAAGGCGATCGCAAGTTGCTCAATTTTGGTCATACAATAGGGCATGCAATAGAGAATCAACATGTTTTATTACATGGTCATGCAATTAGTATTGGGATGGTATATGCTGCTAAAATTTCACAAGTGCTAACTGGATTTACTGAAACTAATATTTTAGTAGAAACCTTAAAGCAATATGGATTACCTACAGCTATGCATTTTGATATTCAAGAAGCAATAGAAGTAATGCAAAAAGATAAAAAGAAAGCAACTGCAGGAATGCAATATGTTCTTTTACAAAAAATAGGAAAAGCGATTTATGAAACTATTCCTATGAAATCATTAGAAAAATTGATAAAGTTATATTCGTAAATGCGTGCAATAGTATATCCTGCAAAATTGAGTGGTTCGCAACTGGCACCTGCTAGCAAAAGCAGTATGCAAAGAGCTTGTGCCGCTGCTTTATTACATCAAGGAACTACCCAAATTTTTAATCCAGGTCATTCTAATGATGATTTGGCTGCTATAGATGTGATTCAAAAACTTGGTGCTACTGTACATCAACAAAGCAATTTTTTAGAAGTGCATTCAAAAGGTGTTCAGCCAATTGGCCCTGAAATGAATTGTGGTGAAAGTGGTTTAGGTATTAGAATGTTCACGCCTATCGCAGCTTTAAGTAATCAATCAATTACTATACAAGGAAAAGGCAGTTTGGTAAAAAGGCCGATGCACTTTTTTGATGAGATATTCCCCCAATTAGGTGTACAAATTCAATCTAATAATGGCTTTTTACCTATTGTCATTAAAGGGCCTTTAAAAGCAACTGATATTACTGTAGATGGGTCATTAAGTTCTCAGTTTTTAACTGGCTTATTAATGGCCTATGCATCTGCTGGAGCAGTTGGTTCATCTATAAAGGTAAATCAGTTAAAAAGTAAGCCATATATAGATCTGACATTGGCTGTTTTAAAACATTTTGGGTGGGAAGTGAATCGTCAAAATCATGAAGCATTTACTTTCAAGCCAAGAGTTGCTGTAAATGAAACAATTCAATATACTGTTGAAGGAGATTGGAGTGGCGCTGCATTTTTATTAGTAGCAGGTGCAATTGCTGGACCAATAACAGTGAAAGGTTTACAGTTGGATTCTACACAGGCAGATAAAGCTGTGATGAATGCATTGCAATCGGCAAATGCTTCCATCACGATAAATACAGATTCTATAACTATTGCTTCTGCTGCTGAAGGATTGAAAGCTTTTAACTTTGACGCTACGGATTGTCCTGATTTATTTCCCCCATTAGTTGCTTTAGCATCTTTATGTAAAGGTATTAGTGCCATAAAAGGTGTAGATAGATTAGCACATAAAGAAAGCGATAGAGGTTTGACATTACAAACAGAATTTGCCAAATTGGGAGTGACCATTGTTTTGGAAGGGGATATCATGAAAATAGAAGGTGTCGATCAAATCAAAGCAAATACGGTTTTTTCACAGCATGATCATAGAATTGCCATGGCTTGTGGTGTAGCTGCTTTAAGAGCCAATGGCCCTATTGAAATCACTGAGGCTGAAGCAATTAACAAATCTTATACTGACTTTTTTGAGCACTTACAACAATTAGGTGCCAAAGTAGATATACAATAAATTACTTAACTTGTAAGTAGCTATATATTATGAATCAATTTGGAACCTTATTTAAACTACAAATTTTTGGCGAATCACACGGTGCTTGCGTTGGTGTGGTAATTGATGGTTGTCCAGCTGGTCTTCCATTACCTATTGCAGATTTTGTAGAAGACATGGAGCGTAGAAAAGGTGGCAAACAAAAAGGAACTACTCCAAGACAGGAAGACGATATGCCTATTTTCAAATCAGGTATATTTAATGAAATTACCACTGGCGCACCTTTAACAATGATCTTTGAAAACAATAATACACGTAGTGGTGATTATGAAAAACAAAGAGCAGTGCCTAGGCCAGGTCATTCTGATTTTACAGCCCATCATAAATTCGGCGGATTCGAAGATTATAGAGGCGGTGGACATTTTAGTGGTAGATTAACTGCAGCTTTAGTTGGTGCTGGTGTCATTGCTAAGAAATTATTAAAAGATATTCAAGTTGTTGCACATATTGTAAGCATAGCTGGAGAAACAGATTTGGAAAAAGGTTTACAAAAAGGAATAGATCAAAAAGATAGTGTTGGAGGAATAGTAGAATGTTCAGTTAAAGGTTTACCAATTGGATTAGGAGAACATTTTTTTGATTCGGTAGAATCTTTAATTAGCCATGCAGTATTTGCAATACCTGCTATACGTGGTATTGAATTTGGTACTGGATTTGCTGCTGCAAATATGTTTGGTGCAGATCATAATGATGCCATTATAGATGCAAGTGGTCAAACTAAAACCAATCATGCTGGTGGGGTGGTTGGTGGATATACCAACGGCAACGAACTGGTTTTTAGAATTGCAGTAAAACCAACTTCTTCAACACCTAAAGAACAAATTACTTGGAATTGGGAAACCAATGAACAAGAAACATTTTCAGTAAAGGGAAGACACGATTTATGTATTGCTTTAAGAGTACCTGTGGTATTAGAAGCTGTAACAGCGATTGTGTTAACTGATTTAATGATGCGTGAGCAAAAAATTCCTAGAATTTTTAAATAAAAAAGAAATAAAGATGGAAAGTGAATACATATATCATGTGACATATCGCAAAGAGTGGGAAGATGCACAAAAAAATAAAGAATACAAGCCTATTGGATATGATCAAGAAGGATTTATACATTGTTCAATAGAAAGACAAGTGGAAGGGGTATTGGATAGGTTTTATAAAGGCCAAACAGGCTTAGTAAAATTGAAGATTGAAAAAGCGAAAGTTCAAAGACCTGTATTATTTGAATTAGCTATAGATTTAGACGAATTATTTCCGCATATTTATGGCCCTTTAAATCTGGATGCTGTTGTGGACGTAATTGAAATTAACTAGATAATAGTGAAGTGTATCTTAGGCATATTATTTTTCTTCTTTACACCATTGGTTACAGTGGCGCAAAATATTTATTCAAATACTTTAACTACAATTAGTTATTTGGATTCGGTAAATATTAAAAAGTATAAGAAAAAGATTGATACCAATAGAATTAGTATAGAGTTAAATAGAGTTTCAGGGATTGCTAGTTTTTATAGTAGAAATCTTGATGGTACATTGACTTCTACAGGAGAAAGATATAGAAATAAGAGATATACTGCTGCTTGTAATTTATTCAAATTAAATACATTGGTTAGAGTTACTAATATGAAAAATGGGGCAAGTATCTTAGTTAGAATTAATGATCGAATGCATCCAAATATGTTAAGAAAAGGAAGGGTGATAGATTTAAGTGGGGTGGGTGCTAGCAAATTAAAAACAAAATCTTCTGGAATTGTAAAAGTAACTGTGGAGGCAATTGGTTATAGTAAAACAAATCCAGTCAATTAAAAATTGAATTATGAAAAAATGTATTGTATTCTTAGTAAGTGTTATTTTGACTACTGTAGCAATTGCACAGGATTCAACTATTAAGAAAGCGTCAATTGGTTTAAGAGTTTCTTATTTAGATTTTAAGAAAACCAATCAAACAGAAGGTTTGAGTGCTGGCGTTCCAGCAATTGGTTTGCAGTATTTTAAAGGTATTAGTTCAAAGTTAGACTTAATGGCTAATGTAGATTTTGCCTCCATAAAATATCCTTATTATACCTCTTTAAAAGTGCCAGCTGCTAAAACCAATCAAACATATGCAGCATTCGATATGAATCTTAATTACAAATTAGCTACAGATGATAAAAAACTTGTTCCATTCATTACCGCTGGTATTGGAGTAGGAGCAGATAATTTTTCTTATTATACTGCATATGCCCCGATTGGAGCAGGTTTGCAGTTTAAAGCTAAGCATGGTTCTTTTGTAAACATTATGAGCACTTATAGAGCTGAGGCTTCTTCTTTAACAAAAATGCATTATAGCCATACTATCAGCTATACTTTACCATTAAAAGGCAGAGATAAAAAGGCGATAGAATTGCCACCAGCGCCTTTAAAAGTGGATGGTGATGATGACGGAGTTTCAGATTCAGATGACGCATGCCCAAATCAAAAAGGTATTGCTAAATATAGAGGATGCCCAATTCCAGATACGGATAGTGATGGAATTAACGATGAGCAAGATCAATGTCCTTCTACAGATGGTATTGCCAAGTATAAAGGCTGTCCGATTCCTGATACAGATAGAGATGGTATTAATGACGAGCAAGATAAATGTCCAACTGTAAAAGGATTAGGCAGATACGAAGGTTGTCCAATTCCAGATACAGACAAGGATGGCGTTAATGACGAAGAAGATAAATGTCCAACTATTGCAGGTATTGTATTAAATAAAGGATGTGCAGATTTGCAGCCTGCAGTCGATGCAGCTACTGCTAAATTGAAATTTGCTACTGGAAGTAATCAATTAACTAAAAAACAAACTGCTCCATTAAATGCATTAGTACAATTAATGGCGGATAATGCAACCATACATTTAGAGATAAGTGGACATACAGATAATGTGGGTTCACTTAAGATAAATGAAAAATTGTCTTTATCTAGAGCAAAAGTAGTAATGCAATATTTGGTGAAGAAGGGTATTGGTGCAGAGCGTTTGTCTGTAAAAGGGTATGCTTTTGCAAAACCAATCGAAGATAATAAAACAAGTAAGGGACGAGCTTTGAACAGAAGAGTGGATATGGTAGTTAAATATTAAACTATATTTACTTCTCTCTCTAGTTGAATATTAAATATGTTTTGTACCGAGTCTATAATTTCTTGCGAGAAATTATAGATATCAGTGCCCGTTGCATTCTTGTAATTAACTATCACTAGGGCTTGTTTTTCATAGCATCCCACATCCCCATTTCTTTTTCCTTTCCACCCTGCTTGTTCTATAAGCCAACCTGCTGCAAGTTTATATGCTGTGTCGGAAATAGGATAGGCGACCATTGATGGGTATAGTGCTTTCAATCTGTCATAAATATCAAGAGGCACAGTGGGATTTTTGAAAAAACTTCCAGCATTCCCCAATTTTGAGGGGTCGGGTAATTTCTCTGTTCTTATTTCAATAATAGCATCTGATACATCTTGAATGCTTGCTTGTTTAATTTGTTTTTTATGTAAAACTTCTCTTATAGCACCATAGTCTGTGTGCAATTTTGGTTGCTTTTGCAAACAGAATTGAACTTCTGAAATGACATATCTGTTCTTTTCTTGTTTGAATAAACTATTTCTATAACCAAATTGGCAATCTGTGTTTTGAATAATTACCCATTCTTGTTTTTGGGTATCATATGCAGTGATTTGTGTAATTATATCCTTGGCTTCCACACCATAAGCGCCAATATTTTGAATAGGTGCTGCACCAACAGTTCCAGGGATTAAGCTCAGGTTTTCAATACCGCCCCATGCTTTCTGAACACAGTATTTTACCAATAAATGCCAATTTTCACCTGCACTAACATTGATTATCACTTCGGTAGCACTTTCCTTTACTAGTTCAATACCTTTTAATTCCATTTTGACCACTAATCCTTCAAAATCTTTTGTAAACAAAAGATTAGTTCCACTCCCTAGAATAAGGAATGGCTTTTGTTGATGCTTGCACCAGCTTATTGCATCATCTATTTCATCTTTTCTTTTAATAATACAGAAATGCTTTGCAATGGCTTTGCAACCAAAACTATTATACGTGTTAAGTGATATATTTTCTTGAATTAGCATACTGTTAATTTGGATCGATATCTAATACAATTTGAACTGTTTTATATCTTGGATGTACTTGTATTAATTGTAAATAATGTAATAACTGTCTTTTAGCTAAATTTAGTTGATCTGCTTTTGGGGATATTTTAATGCATAATTCCCAAATATATTTATTTCTAATTCTATTGATCACTGGTTGCGCTGGGCCAAGCACCGTCTTTTGAATGGCTGGGTCTAAAGATAATAGAAAATGATTACATGCTTCCTCTGCAGTATTATTGTCTTTATGCTTAAATAGCAGACTCACTATCCTGCTAAATGGAGGGTATGCAAAATGTTTTCTGTTTTGAATTTCAAAATCGTAAAATTTAAAATAATCGTGCTCTTGTACCATTTTAATTATTGGATGCTGTACCTGACTTACCTGAATAAGTACTTTTCCCTGATTGTTTTTTCTACCTGCTCTACCGCTTACCTGCTCCATCATTTGGAAAGCTCTTTCATTGACCCTGTATTGATTAAAGTTCAATAAACTATCTGCATCTACAATGCCTACTAGATCTACATGTTCAAAA
>JBJOIU010000037.1:0-23372 GCA_046046935.1 Bacteroidota bacterium | reverse complement strand
GCCCCAGGTTCTGCGAACGAATTATCTGAAACAATTGCAAAGCAATTAAGATTGACAACAGGTAAAACTGTTTACTTTAGTAAAAATGAGCCGACTATTGAATTGAGTATTGTGAAAGACGACGTGATTGGAGAAGAAGGTTATCTTTTAAATGTAAATACAAAGGGAATACAAATTAAAGCTAATACCAATGCTGGTTTATTTTATGGGTGGCAATCGTTACAACAGTTACTACCTGCAGCTATTTACGGAAAAACAATATCTAAAAATACTAATTGGCAATTAACACATTGCTCTATTATTGATAAACCAAGATTTGGTTGGAGAGGAATGATGTTAGATGTTAGTAGACATTTCTTTAGTAAAGAAGATGTGAAAGTTTTTATCGACGATATGGTGAGATATAAATACAATCGTTTCCACTGGCACTTAACGGATGATCAAGGCTGGAGAATTGAAATTAAAGCATTACCAAAGTTAACTTCAGTTGGAGCATGGAGAGCAGAAAGAAAAGGAAAGTGGATGAATATCACCACCCCTGCTTTAGATGAGCCTAAAACCAATGGTGGATTTTATACTCAAGAAGATATTAAAGAAGTAGTAGCTTATGCAAAAGCTAGATTTATTGAAGTTGTTCCAGAAATAGATGTTCCTGGACATAGTATGGCTATGCTAGCAGCTTATCCAAACTTAAGTACAACTCCTAAATATCCATATCAAGTTAATGCAGGAGACGAATTCATGGACTGGGAAGGAATGAATGGACATCCAACAGCAAGAATAGATAATTCTTTGGACCCATCTAACGAAGATGTATATACTGCATTAGACAAAGTAATGACAGAAGTGGCCCCACTCTTCCCTTTTGAATATATCCATATGGGTGGAGACGAAAATGCTAAAAACAATTGGGAAAAATCTGCCAATGTTCAAGCACTAATGAAACGTGAGGGATTAAAAGATCAGAATGAAGTGCAAAGTTATTTTGTAAAACGTATGCAAAAAATAATCAACTCTAAAGGCAAGAAAATGATGGGTTGGAACGAAATTTTACAAGGTGGTCTAAGCGGTGACGCAGCAGTAATGAGCTGGCAAGGCATCAAAGGAGGAATTGAAGCTGCTAAACAAGGACATAAAGTAGTCATGTCTCCTAATGATTTTAATTATATTGATTACTACCAAGGTGAAATTACAGCTGAAGGTAGAGTATATAGAGGATTAAGAATGAAAACAACTTATGGATTTGATCCAGTTCCTGCTGGAATTGACGCTTCTTTAATTTTAGGGAATCAGGCGAACCAATGGACAGAACAACTACAAACAATGCGTAATGTCCAATATATGACATGGCCTAGAAGTTTAGCAGTAGCTGAGACAAACTGGTCACCTAATGAAAAGAAAGACTGGAATAATTTTACCAAGAAAGTGGAAAAACAATTTGAAGTATTTGAAGCAGCGAATGTGAAATATGCAAAAAGCATGTTTGATGCTATTGTAACAACCGAATTAAACACTAAAGGTGAATATATTTTAAAAATGGAAGGAGAAGTAGCTAATCTTCGCTTTTACTACACTATTGATGACCAAATGCCCGACAATTATAGCGACGAATACACTAAACCTTTTGTAATTCCCGAAGATGTTACATTAGTTAGAATTCAAAGTTACAGAGATGGTAAACCAATTGGCAAACTATTAAACATCCCTATTGAGTCATTAAGAAATAGAGCAAAAAAGGTTTTATAAAATATGATGAAGCATTCGATACTATCTATATTGTTACTGTGTACATTGATGGTATCGAATGCTCAAAATATTCGTTATAAAAAAGATATCACCGAGATTGGAGATAGTAGTAGAATTCAAAAAATAATCAACTTATTAAAAGGAACCCCTAATCCTTTGATTGATTCCACCAATTTAGTCATCAATAGATATATACAATCTATCGGTAGTTTAGAAGGCAAAATTATTCAATCCATTAATATAGAACAAAGGCATTTTGGTGCAGATGTTGATAGGCCTACTGTTCAAAGAAAAAATAAATTCATAGAGCTGGCAAATACGCTTCATGACAAAACTAATCGGAATACTATTGCGAAAAATTTATTTATCAAAATAGGAGAACCCCTCAATCCATTAATAGTTGCTTATAATGAAAAATGGCTAAGAGACTTGGCCTATATACAAGATGCCAGAATATTAGCCTACCCAAACAAAGAAGATACCAATAAAGTAGACGTTTTTATAGTAACTAAAGACATCTTACCTATCGGCGGCTATTTTAATTTAAAAGAAGCCAATGCATTTGAACTTAAATTAACAACAGAAAATGTAAACGACCTTGGTAATGCATTTAGTATTACTCAAAATTATGATCATGAAAGGAAAACAAATTCAGGTTGGGGATTTGATTATACTACAAGAAATATTGGAGGCAAATTTCTTGACATAAAAACAGGCGCTCAATCCTATACAGATAACTATGCCAATAGAATGTCTTCAGCAAGCAATGTCTTTATAGTAGGCGGCAAACCCCTATTGCATCCTTTAGATAGATGGACTTATGGATTTGATATACATCAAGAGAAAAATAGAAACGCTTATAAAACTTGGTCAGATACATTTTACACAAATACGCTTCAATATCAATTAAGACATTTTGATGCAAATCTAGGTTACCAACTATTTATCAAAAACAAATTATACAATAAAGATAATTTAAGGTATATAGTTCAATTGAGGTATTTGGAAAACGATTTTATAACAAGGCCATTACAATATCAAAATCAGATTGATAGAAATTATCAAAGTATTCAAGCCTATTTTGGATCCATCACTTTATTTAAACAAAAAATTATAAGAACACAATACTTATATGGATTCGGAAGAAACGAGGATTTGCCAACTGGACAATCACTAATGTTTACAACAGGACATTATAATAGAGAAGGACAATCCCTGCCCTATGCAGGTATTCAATTGGAATCATATAGATTATTAAAAAATGAAAGCTTTAGACGCACAAAACTAAATGTAGGCTCTAGCTATATTGATCAACAAATTCAAGATTTTAGATTTTTAGCAAGTATAGAAAATATCAGTAAGATTCATTATTTAGAATCGGGCTATAGGTATAGACAAGTGATTAACTTAAGTTTTGCACAAACGCTTAAAAACAAGTTCAATGAAGCACTACTTATTAATAGTATTTATGGGATACCCCAATTAAATAAAGAAAGAATTAAAGGTGGTACAAGAATCACAGCCAATTGGGAATCCATCTGGTATAATTCAAGAACATTTTACGGATTCAAAAAAGCACCTTTTGTTTTTGCTAACCTAACCTATATAAGAACAGTAAGTGAACCAATAAAAAACGGCGATATTTACAGTGCTGTTGGTGCAGGTATTAGGGTGAGAAATGAAAACCTGATTTTAGGCACCATCGAATTGAAGGGATTTTACTTTCCAAGAACCAATCTACAGTTAAGTCCATTTAATATAAGTCTACTAGCCAATATCCGATTTAAGTATAATTCAAGCCTGATAGAAAAGCCTGATTTTGTGTCAATTAATTAAGAAAAATTGTCTTTTTATTCAACCATTCCAATGTAGTTTTGTTATCTAATTATGGTTCAAGCGTATAATTTTTTAGCTAGTTGGCAATTGTTCCCTGAGAAATGTAATTTCGAACACCAAATAGTTCCCAAATCGGGTAATTACAAGATTGATAGTATCCAAAATGGACATGCATTGGACTTTAGCCATAATTGGGTAAATATAGAAAATGAAGCTTTTTATGCTCAATTTTCGGTAAATCCAAATGGAGAATTACATCCTTTTAATCCAGGTACTGCAGATAGCTTTGCAACACATATTGCAGCTGAAATTAATAATGCTTCTTGTTTAACCATTATCTTTCATAAAGACAACCAAGAACAACTTAAAGTTGTCCATGAAATCCTAGCGAATGGATTTTTAAAAGTGACCCATTATGGCAAAAAAGAAGATGGAAGTAGTTTCACTAATATAGAAGTATACCATAAACAATTAAGTGTGCTCCCCTATGCCTCATCTGCAGGCAGTGTTGCCATTAGACCTACTAAAGAAGGCGTAATAAAGCACAAGGCTTTATCTGCAATGGAAGACCAAACCAATATGCAATTAAATCAAATTAAAGAGCAGATTGAGTTATTGGCAAGACAAGCACAAGAGATCAATAAGAGAAAGGAATTAAGCATGATGATTTATGAAGCTAAAATTACTTTTAAGCCTCAGATTGGTCAGGTATATCATGTATACGAAAAAACAGACGGAACTCATGTTTTGTCCTTAGTAGCACCTAGTGAATGGGGTGGCGGATCAGGACCATTTGCTCAATTTATTGCAACAGTGAAACTATTAGCCGATCATACTTGGGTGGAGTGTTAATCTATCCCAGTTATTAGAAGCCGTAATTTGCTAAAATAGCATCCACTCTTTTTTCTATCTCTGCATCTTTTAAAACTGGTGGTGCATGATGCTTTTTAATAGTAGCATCAAAAATTAATGGACCAGCACAACCCCAATGTTTGTTTTCTACAAAAGCGTCTACTCCATCTATATCATGTGAAGGATTCACTCTTGTAAAACCTGCCCATAAATAATTTTGAATATCAGCAGCCATCCAATTTGCATCTTCGGTAATCACTATCATGAATACACCTTCTTGATCCAACAAGGCAGCTCCTTTATTTTGCAATTGATTTTTGATTAATTGAACAGCATTAGCCTCTGCATTTATAGCAATTACCCCAGGAGTCACAAAAGCAGCACTAGTAAAAATTTGTGCAATACTACTTGGCACTGATGTACAAAGATTTCTTTTTTTATCTCCAAAAGCTGCCATCACAACTTTAGAACCTTCATTTAATCCTTCCCCAGAATAATCCAAAGTATCCATGGTGGTTTTAGTATAAAAATGCACATCTCTTTTCAGATCCATTCTTTCCATCATGTATTGAAAAAATGTAGGAACATTATGAGTGCTAATACTTTCTTGTTTTTTGCTATCAGGCGCGGTGATCCATACAAATTTGGCTAAACTTAATTGACCCGTTCCTAAAATATGATTCGCAATAGTTAATAATTCAGCGGGTGCTTTATTGTCTAAATACGGCGTATACCTTTCGCTGCCAATTGCTAATAATAATGGATGCACTCCTGCAGCATCCACTGCATGTACTTCTTTTAACCCAGGGATTTCATTAGAGACAGCATCTCCCGTAATAGCATGTATTAATTGTCCAAAACTTGTATCTTCCTGTGGAGGTCTACCCACAACAGTGAAAGCCCAAATTGCATCTTTTTTTGCATATACTTTATGCACTTTCATTAAAGGGAAATCATGTTGTAAACTATAATATCCTAAATGATCTCCGAATGGTCCTTCTGGCTTATTCTCTCCAGGAAAAACTTCACCAGTAATTACAAAATCTGCGTCGGTGCTTATACAAAAACCATCCTGGTAAGTATAGCCAAATCTTTTACCAGCTAATACACCAGCAAAATTCATTTCACTCATTCCTTCAGGCAGTGGCATCACTGCAGCAACACTATGTGCAGGGGGGCCACCAACAAAACAGCTCACTTTTAATGGCATCCCTTTTTGATTGGCTTTAGTTTGATGAACACCAATACCTCTATGTAATTGATAATGCAAGCCAATCTCTTTATTTAAAATATAGTCATTCCCACTTAGTTGAATTCTATACATACCTAAATTGGAATGTCCAATGCCTGGCTTATCAGCATCTTCTGTGTATACTTGAGGTAATGTAACAAATGCTCCACCGTCCATTGGCCAATGCTGTATTAAAGGAAGATCTGAAATATTTATCTCTTCATACACTACAGGTTGCTTAATTGGATTTTTGCGAGGCAAAGCATTTAGTGCAGCCGGAATAGCAGCTAAAGATTTTAATGGATTTTTAATAGCGGCCAAGGGATCTATTTTCATTGCAATCAATTGCTTTACTTGTGGAAGTGTTTTTCTGAAAATAAATTCGCTTCTTTCTAGTGTTCCAAAAATATTGGAAGCAGCTCTGAATTTAGAGCCTTTTACTTTTTCAAATAAAATAGCTGGCCCTTTTTGTTCGTAGATTCTTAGATGAATAGCAGCCATTTCCAAGTATGGATCCACTTCTTCTTTAATACGAATTAGGTGTCCGTTTTGTTCCAAATCCAATAAACAAGCTTCTAAACTAGAATAGGCCATTCTTTCTTATTTGAGTTGCAAAAATAACTTAAATTTGACTATGACTCGTTTAAGTGTAAATATAAATAAGATAGCAACCCTAAGAAATAGTAGAGGTGGCAATAACCCTAATCTAGTAAAGGTGGCAAAAGATTGTGAAGCATTTGGTGCAGAAGGTATCACGGTTCATCCAAGACCAGATGAGAGACATATTCGCTACAAAGATGTCTATGATTTGAAGCAAAATATTAGCACAGAGTTCAACATAGAGGGCAACCCAAAAGAAGAAAAATTTGTAGCACTTGTTTTAGCTAACCAACCTGCACAGGTAACACTAGTTCCAGATACGCTTAATCAATTAACCAGCGACCATGGATGGGATACTATTAAAGAACAAGTTTATTTGAAAGAGATAATTTCCACCTTCAAAAAAGCAGGTATTCGAGTTTCTATTTTTGTAGACCCGATCGAATCAATGGTTGAGGCGGCAGCTACCACAGGTACCGATCGAATTGAATTGTATACCGAATCTTATGCTAAACAATTTGAAGAAGGAAAAAAAGAAATAGCTATTCAACCTTATATTAAAGCTGCTACATTAGCAAGGCAATTAGGATTAGGCATTAATGCAGGTCATGATTTAGATAGACATAACCTACCCTATTTAGTGCAACAAATTCCTTTTTTAGATGAGGTAAGTATTGGGCATGCTTTAATTAGCGATGCATTATATCTTGGATTAGAAAATACCATTCAATTATACAAACGCGCTTTATCAAGTTCACAATAAATTTTTATGAAAAAAATATTCATTGTACTCATCGTATTTATTATTTCAAGTTGCAGTACTAATGCACAAGAAAAATTTGGACCCACACCTACCAAAGAACAATTGGCTTGGCATGAGAAAGAGTTTTATTTATTCATGCATTTTGGTCCTAATACTTTTACCGATTTGGAATGGGGACACGGAAGTGAAAATCCCAATGTATTTAATCCAACCGCATTGGATTGTAATCAATGGGCAAGAATAGCCAAAGCCGCAGGCGCAAAAGGGATTGTGATTACTGCAAAACACCATGATGGATTTTCTTTATGGCCAAGTAAGTACAGCAAACATACAGTTAGAGAAAGTAGTTGGATGGGAGGGAAAGGTGATGTGATCAAAATGCTTTCAGAAGCTTGTAAAAAAGAAGGTATCGAAATGGGTGTATATATTTCTCCATGGGACAGAAATCATCCACAATATGGCACTCCTGCTTATAACGATATTTACATCAACACCATGAAAGAATTATTAACTGGCTATGGCAAGTTCTTTGAGCTATGGTGGGATGGCGCTAATGGTGAAGGACCAAATGGTAAGAAACAAGTGTACGATTTTACAAGATTTAAAGACTCTGCTTTAAGATACCAACCACAAGTAGTTATTTTTAGTGATATCGGACCACATGTACGTTGGGTAGGAAATGAAAATGGCATTATTAATAGTACTAACTGGAATTTATTAGATACTGCAGGATTTAAAAGAGGAGAAGGAGCACCCCCTAATGACACTTTGAATATGGGCAATTATAATGGTAAAAATTGGATTGGTGCAGAAGCGGATGTGTCCATTAGAAAAGGCTGGTTCTATCATCCAGAAGAAGACAATACAGTAAAATCAGGTAAGACATTATTTGATATTTACTTAAAGAGTGTTGGACATGGTGGCAACTTAATATTAAATGTTCCTCCTAATAGAAAAGGATTAATTGATCCACTGGATTCTGCTGCTTTAATGGATTTTAGAAAAATAAGAGACCAGGCTTTTAAAACGAATGTTTTCAAAAATGCAAAATGGTTGACTACTAAGAATAGTATAGAAATCCATTTAGAAAAGCCTGCAAATTTTAATGCAATTGTACTTAAGGAAAAAATAAGCTTAGGGCAAAGAGTGGTAAAATTTGAAATTTCAGGAGGTAATAGTGTAAAGCAATTCTACCCTATCGCATCAGGAACAACAATTGGTCATAAACGTATTATAAGATTCCCTAGTCAAAACATTAAATATATAAGAGTCAAATTCACAGAATACAAGGCAAAACCGATCATTTCTGATATATCAGCCTATTTAATGAGTAATTAAAAGCGAATTTGTATCTTGCATTAAATTAAACATCATGGCAACACAACCAATTGTAGGCATTATAATGGGAAGCGATAGTGATTTACCAATAATGCAGCAAGCTGCTGACATGTTGACTATGTTTAATATCCCATTTGAATTAACCATTGTATCTGCACATAGAACCCCTGATAGAATGGTTGACTATGCTAAGACTGCACATCAAAGAGGACTAAAAGTAATTATTGCTGGCGCAGGTGGAGCAGCGCATTTACCTGGAATGGTTGCTGCCATTACAAGCCTACCTGTTGTGGGTGTACCCATTAAGTCTAGCAATTCAGTTGATGGCTGGGATTCTATTTTATCTATTTTACAAATGCCAGGAGGAGTCCCTGTTGCTACAGTGGCTTTGAATGGTGCAAAAAACGCAGGTATATTAGCAGCACAGATGATTGGCAACCATGATGCCGCTGTATCAAAAGCAATTGAAGCGTATAAATTACAAATAGGAACAGAAGTTCTAGAAAAAGCAGATAAATTAAAAGCCAATTGGCCTAATCAATTTGATCAACAATAGTAAATTGTTGTTGCATGGTTGGAGAGGCAGCTATGATAGCATCTAGCCAGTCCATACCATAATCACCTAACCACTCGGCTATATTTTCAACGCGCTCTTGTAGGCCGTTATTAGGGAATAAAGCATTTTTTATTGCATGTATCCGCTCTATTGAAACAGTTTGCTTTCTTCTTTCTGCACGAATCATTTTCTTCTCTAATTCCAATAATTTCTTATAAGATTGGTGAGCTAAATTATTAGCATGCGCCCCCAAAGTAGCATCAATAGATTTAACACGCTTTTGCACCTGATCATATACCTGCTCCAAAGATTTTAATTCCGCTTCCAAACTGAGCAAAACACCAGATTGCATTTTAACAAAAGCAATTTCTATATCTAAAATGGGTTTGAATAAATCTTCAATACTTAATCCCAAAGACTTCCATTGCTGTAATTGCTTGGCTCTAATACTAAGAAATGAATTTCTTAATTGCAAAACGGGCATGTGCACGCCTGCTTCTGCGAAAACATTTTTTAATTCTAACCAATAAGCCAATTCACCCCCACCGCCAATAAATACAATCCCTGGTAAAATGGTTTCTTGAAAAACTCCTCTTAGAATTACATTAGGGCTAAATCGCTCTGGGAAAGCTTCTAATTCTTCTAGTATTTCTGTCTCAGAAAAACGAATATCTGTATCTGCAATAATAAAATGATCTCCTTGCTTTTCTATTCTTGACCTTAACGCATCTTTTAAATAAAATAAATTAAGCGATCTACCCTCTGACTGTACATGGTATGCTGCAGACAAGGACTGCAAAGTAGGTTGAATTGCTTTATGAGAAAATCCCGTCAACAATTCTTTCTGAATGGTCTTATTAAAGAGAGATTTTAATGAAGCATCATCTGGCTGAACCACTAACAATCCTTTATCACCAAAAAAACCATGCACTAATTCGATAGTGGCATCTGCAATAGTCTTCCCTTTTTGATATGCTGATTGAATAATCGCAAGGGCTTCTTTACCTTCAGGTTTAACAGACCAATAACCTTCCAGATTTCTCAATAATTGCAAAAGCGCATCATCCACTTTCATTCTACCTACAGCACCCGTCTGTTTAGTATCCCATTGATACTTTGTTCCGCCCAACACAAAACTACCTACTTCTTCAATATCTGCATCTTCAGAACCCATATAATATACAGGAATAAAATTATTTTCGGGGTAGCGCTTTTTTAAATCTTCTGCTAATTGAATTGCATGAATAATTTTATAGAAAAAATATAAAGGACCTGTAAAGATATTAGGCTGATGCGCAGTAGTAACAACAAAACTATTCTCTTTATGCAAAAGCTCGACATTTGCTTGAACTTTATTGTTAATAGGCAATGATAAATATTGCTTTTGTAAAACCTCTACTAACACTTTTCTATTGACTGGATATTTTTTTCTTTGTTCAATAGATTCCTCCACACCTTTATAAGTTGGCTCAAATACTCCAAAAGATCTAGCAGTTCCTTTATCTTGAACATAATCCTTCACTAAGTTTGAGAACAAACCAGTATTTTGATAGTCAATATAAGTAGATTTGAAATTCATTAAGCATCAAATCTTTCAGGGTTATAAATAGACATATCTATACTTGGCTTTTGCTCTTGCACAATTTCTGCAACAATTTTTCCGGTTGCAGCGCCTAAACTCATCCCCACCATTGCATGGCCTGTTGCCATGATTAAATTGGAGATTTTTTTAGTTCTTCCAACATACGGCAAACCATCTGCAGAGCATGGTCTATAACCATACCATACATCTTCTATAGAAGGCATTGGTATATCAAATGCCGGGAAATATTTTTTAACCGCTTCTACAATTCCTTTAACTCTATTTAATTTTGGAGGCGTATTGGTTGAAGTGATTTCCATTGTTCCGCCAAATCGCATTTTATTGCCATCCATCGGGGTCAATGCAATTCTGCCTTCTACTAAAACTGCCGGATGATTGGTCATATAAGGACTATCTTCCAAAGTTATTGAGTAGCCTCTTCCTCCCACCAATGGAATATTAATGTCTAATTTTTCAGCAAGCTCCCTACTCCATGCACCAGAAGCCAAAACAACTGTATCGGCTTTATAAGCAGCTTTATTAGTAATCACTTTGCTTATTGTATTCTGCTTTTTTTCAAAATTAATCACTGTTTCTTTTAAAGCAAATCGAACTCCTTTATTCTTCAAATCTGCAATTAATTGTTCCATCATTTTTTTAGGATACAAATGTGCATCACAAGCAAAATAAATGGCCCCTCTTGCATTGATTTGATGATCAGGCTCCATTGCGTCCAAAGCCGCTTTGTCAATTAATTTTGTACCTGTTAGTCCTAATTGATTTGCTTTATCAACAATATGATGCGCATGTTCTTCTACAGCTTCTGTTTGGAAAATCTCCAATAAACCTTTATGCTCGTATGCAAAATCAAATTGAGGCAGTTTTGCCCAATCTGTATAAAGTTGTTGGCTAAATAAAGCATAGTCTCTTAAAGGCACAGCAGCCGCTTCAACTTTTTCTTCTGTAGCAGATTGCATAAAATGCCATCCCCATTGAATCAAACTTTTGCTTAGTCTTGGCTGAATATAAAAAGGACTTTTTGAATTCAGCATCCACTTTAATCCTTGTTGGATAATTCCAGGAGTTGCTAATGGAACAAAATGTGATGGACATATATAACCTGCATTGCCATATGAACAGTTATTAGCAATATCAGTTTGGTCAATAATAGTAACCTGATGCCCCGCTTCATGTAAAAAATAAGCGCTACTCAATCCATTAATTCCACCACCAATTATTACTACCTCCATAAGCTTAATCTAGTATGCAAATATACATTAAACCACTTGGAATCCTTTAGCATATGGGTCGTCTTTAGGGTCTATGGAAATGGTATTAAACCCGTATATCTTAGCCCAGCCTTCTATAGAAGGAATGATGGCAGGATGTCCTCCTAATTCGGTAACCGACTCTACTTTACCAATGAACACAGACCCAATAATACTCTCGTGTTTAAAGGGTTCGCCTTGTTGAAGCTTCCCTTTTGCATGCCAATGGGCAAGCCTTGCAGAAGTACCAGTTCCACAAGGGGAACGATCAATCGCTTTATCTCCATAAAATACCGCATTACGTGCAGTATTGGACTTATCTAGCACTGATCCGGTCCATAAAATATGAGAGCAGCCATTTATAGTTGGATCTAAAGGATGTACAAATGTATTTGACTGGTTGATTCTTTTTCTTAATTCCCCACTCCACGCTATTAATTGGCCGGCAGTATAATGCTCAATGCCTTTAAAGTTGTCTTGTACTTCTACAATAGCATAATAATTCCCTCCATAACAAACATCTATTTTTAATGGCCCTAAATCTGGACAATCCACTTCAATATTTTCAGCAGCTAAGAAAGAAGCTACATTAGTCAATTTAACCGACTGCACTTTGCTCCCATTCATAGTGTATTCAATATTTACCAAACCTGCAGGTGCTTCCATTTTAATCTTACCTGGTACTTTAGGCTGTATTAATCCTGCTTCAATGGCAACCGTAATAGTACCAATAGTACCATGACCACACATTGGCAAACATCCACTGGTTTCAATAAATAAAACAGCGACATCATTGGCAGGGTCATGTGGTGGATACAGGATACTTCCACTCATCATATCATGTCCTCTTGGCTCAAACATTAAACCTTTTCTAATCCAATCGTACTCTCGTAAAAAATGCTGACGTTTTTCACTCATATTATTCCCTTCCAAAGCAGGGCCACCATTGACTACTACTCTAACTGGATTACCACAAGTATGCGCGTCAATACACTCAAAAATTGAACCACCCAATTGGTATTTACCAAAGCCAGGGGTGTTAATAGGATTAGTTGTTGCCATAGACTAAAATTAATACATTTGGTAATTGCTTTCTTAAAACATTTTTATGGAAACCTACGGTAAGATACTCATTATTGCAATGCCTCTTTTCTTGGCATTTGTTTTATTTGAAAAATGGTATGGCTGGAGAAAAGGATTTGAAACTGTAAGAACCTTAGACATGATCTCCAGTTTAAGCTCTGGAGTAACCAATAGCACCAAAGATGTCTTAGGATTAAGCATAGCTATAATTAGTTACGAATGGCTAGTTCATCATATCGCTATATACCATGTTCAAAATACTTGGCTATTGTATGTTATTGCATTTATGGCTTTAGACTTTTCTGGTTATTGGGTGCACCGCCTAGCACATAGTGTTAACTTTTTCTGGAATAATCATATAGTACATCACAGTAGCGAAGAATATAATTTAGCATGTGCATTAAGGCAAAGTATTTCTGTTTTTGTAAGAATCTATACGCTCTTATTGATACCTGCAGCATTATTAGGTGTACCCTCTAAAGTAATTGCTATTGTTGCACCGCTACATTTATTTGCGCAATTCTGGTATCATACAAGACATATTAATAAATTAGGATGGCTAGAGTATATCATTGTGACACCTTCACATCACAGAGTACACCATGCTATTAACCCTATTTATTTAGATAAAAATTTTGCTCAAATTTTTATCTTCTGGGATAGATTATTTGGCACATACCAGGAAGAGTTGACTGATACCCCATGTGTTTATGGCGTTACAAGACCTGTTAGAACTTGGAACCCCATTAAAATCAATTTCATGCACATGTTGCTTTTAATAAAAGATGCATGGAGAACCAAAGACTGGAAAGCAAAATTCACTATTTGGTTTAAACCTTTAGGATGGAGACCTGCGGATGTGGAAGCAAAATACCCAATAGAAAAAATAAAAGACGTTTATCATTTTGACAAATACGACACGGAAGCGCCGAGAGGCATGCAAATCTACTTATGGTTACAATTATTTAGTTTGCTTTTACTAGTGAGTTATTTGTTTGGCAATGTGGCAAGCATTGGACATAGCAATATATTTATTTATGGTGCTTTTATATTTGCACAAGTATACCTCTTGACTGAATTTATGGACCGTAACCCTTCTGCCTATATTTTTGAAATTATTAAGAATGCCATTTGTATTGGTGGCATTATTTATTATAGAGGATGGTTTGGATTAGAAAAAATATGGCCATTAAGCTCTTATGTCTTAATAGCCTATTTTATAATAAGTGCAGCCGTCGTAACGGCTTATTCCATCAAGCCAACTACAAAGTCTCCTTTGATGGCTGGCCATTAATAGAGCGTACTATATTTAATGGATTACTATTTTGTAAAGCCAATGGCAATAAATTGTCTGGCCAATTTTGATACGACACTGGTCTTAACCATCTCTTAGTGGCATTGACTCCAACTGCAGTAAATCTACTATCAGTACTTGCTGGATAAGGACCTCCGTGCACCATACTATCACAAACTTCTACTCCAGTAGGTACACCATTGATGACTACTCTACCAGCTAATAAGAAAGCTTTTTCAAGTAATGCTTTATTGTCATTGAGGTCTTTATCAGTTCCCATAATGGTTGTGCTAATTTGACCTTGCAAAGAAGACCATACTCTTTTTAATTCATGTAGATCTTTACATTGAACTAAAATACTATATGGGCCAAAAACCTCTTCGGCAAGTAGAGGATTAGCTAAAAAAGTTTGACCATCCACAGTGGCTAACACTGGATAAGCCGCAGCTGCTTCTGGATTTTTAGTTGTGTATACACATACGCCTTTTTGTTCAATAGCTTTTGTAGCATGTGCATAATAAGCAGACTGTATGCCATCATGTAACATTGATACTGGAACCAATTCCGACATTTTATTTGATAAAAGATGTGCAAATTCATTCAAAGCCTTGGATTGTATAGCAATTAAAATACCTGGATTGGTACAAAATTGCCCCATTCCTAAAGTAATGGATCCCGCATATTGAGTAGCCAAATTTTCTGCCTGTTTTGAAACAATTTCTTCAAATAAGATCACTGGATTCACGCTACCCATTTCTGCAAAAACAGGAATGGGGCTTTTTCTTGCAGTAGCATAATCTAATAAAGCTCTTCCACCATTTCTTGAACCTGTAAAACCGACAGCAGCAATTGCTTCATCTTGTACTAATATTTTACCTAAATCCATTTCATTGATTCCAAGCGAAGCTGCATCAACGTGTTGAAATACATGCTTCGGCATTTGATGTTTTTCAATAGCTTTTTCGATAGCACCTGCCACTAAGTTTGAAGTATGAATATGAGCAGGATGTGCTTTTACAATGACTGGGCATCCTACTGCCAACGCACTAGCAGTATCTCCTCCTGCTGTAGAATACGCAAAGGGAAAATTACTAGCACCAAAAACCACCACTGGGCCCACTGGTTGATACATACTTCTAATATCTGGCTTTGGGGGTGTTTTTGTAGGAATAGCTGTTTCAATAATAGCATCAACATAATCACCCTTTAATAACATAGCTGCAAACATGCGCAATTGAAAACATGTACGCCCTCTCTCTCCTTGCAATCTAGCAAGAGGTAAATTCGTTTCTTTATTAGCAGTTTCTAATAAAGTATCTCCCAATGCTTCTATTTCTTCTGCAATAGATTCTAAGAAAGCTGCTCTTTGTTGAGTGGAAGTGGCAATATATTGTTCAAATGCATGCAGTGCATTTTGAGTAATCTGTTGGATAGACATAATTATAAAGTATGAAATTCTGGAAGTGTCGGTCTGTTTTTGATGCCATGGTCAATAATTGCTTCAATACGTTTTCTTTCTTCGCCTTCTAAAACCAATCTAGGCTTTCTTACTAATTCAGAACCTATTCCACATTTAGCTTCTGCGAATTTGATATACTGCACTAATTTAGGGTGAATATCTAGTTCTAATAAAGGCATAAACCATCTGTAGATCTTAGTTGCTTCTGCAATATTACCAGCCAATGCTAATCTATACACTGCCATTGTTTCTTTAGGAAAAGCACAGACCAAGCCTGCCACCCAACCATCTGCACCTACCAATAATTCCTCTAATGCTAAAGTATCAACACCACATAGTAGCTTGAATCTGTCTCCAAAAGCATTGCGCATTCTGGTTACATTAGATATATCTCTTGTAGATTCTTTAACAGCTTGAATATTTTTCACATCCACAAGTTCTCTAAACATATCAATAGTTACTTCAATCTTATAATCCACTGGATTATTGTAAATCATGATTGGTAAATCTGTACTAGCAGCAATGTCTTTAAAATATTGTACTGTTTCTCTATGGTCAGATTTATAACGCATTGGAGGCAATAACATTAATCCTTTTGCACCCCAAGCTTTTGCAAATAATGCTTGCTCAATGGCTACACTTGTACTACCCTCAGCTATATTAATGATTACTGGCACTTTTCCATTTACATGAGCCACTGCTGTTTTAACCAACACTTCTTTTTCTGCAGTACTTAATACACTTGACTCCCCTAAGGTTCCGCCTAAAATAATGCCATGCACGCCGGCATCTAATTGTGCTTGTATATTTAATTTAAATAAATCTAGATCTAACTCGTCTGCAGCGGTGAACTTAGTTGTTACTGCAGGAAAAACACCTTTCCAATCTATAGCCATAATGCGTATTTTTAAGTAGTTATTATATCACTCAAAATACTAAAAATAGCTTAATTAATCAACCAGTTCTCCCTCTAAATCGTAGTCATATGCCTTTGTAATCTTCACCTGAACAAAATCTCCTGGTTTAAGGCGCTTATTGGTATTAATAACCACTTCATTGTCTACTTCAACACTATCAAATTGGGTACGACCCAAGAATCTTCCTGCCTCTTTCTTATCCACCAATACTTTCAAGATTTGTCCTTCTTTGCTTTGATTGATGTCCAAACTAATTTCTTGCTGCACTTCCATAATCTCTTCGGCACGTCTTTGCTTCTCTTCTGCGGGCACATCGTCCACTAAATCATGCGCACTTGTATTTTCTTCATGACTATAGGTGAAAATACCTACTCTATCAAAACGGTGCTCTTTTAAGAATTCTTTTAACTCTTCAATATCTTCTAAAGTTTCTCCGGGGAAACCTGCTATCAAAGTGGTTCTAATTGCAATACCTGGAACACGTTGTCTAATCTCTTTAATTAACTCACTCATTTCCTCTCTTGTAATATTACGTCTCATTGCCTTTAACATATTATTACTTGCATGTTGCAAAGGAATATCGATATACTTACAGATATTATCTCGCTCACGCATAACATCTAATACTTCTAATGGAAATTTACTAGGATAAGCATAATGTAAACGAATCCACTCTAGGCCTCCTACATCTGCTAATGCATTCAATAATTTAGGCAATGCACGCTCTTTATAAATATCTAATCCATAATAAGTTAATTCTTGTGCGATTAACATCACTTCTTTTACTCCTTTCTTCACCAAACCTTTTGCCTCATCCACTAATTGCTCAATTGTCTTACTAACATGTTGACCTCGCATTAACGGAATCGCACAAAAAGAACAAGTCCTGTTACAGCCTTCACTGATTTTTAAATACGCATAATGCTGTGGTGTACTTAATAAACGCTCTCCTAATAATTCCGCTTTATAATCTGCATTTAATTGATTCAACATTAATGGAAGTTCCATGGTACCAAACCATGCATCTACTTCTGGTATTTCTGCAGCCAAATCTCCTCTATAACGCTCACTCAAACAGCCGGTAACATAAACTTTATCTAATTTTCCTTTTTTCTTTAAATCTACCTGATCTAAAATAGTGTTCACACTCTCTTCTTTTGCTTTGTCAATAAAGCCACAAGTGTTCACCACCACAATATTATGATCTAGCTTTTTATTTTCATGCACCACTGCAATATCATTCGCAGCCAATTGCCCGCTAAGCATTTCACTATCTACTAAGTTTTTACTACAACCTAATGTGATAATGTTTACTTTATTTTGTTTGAGTGTTCTAGCCTTCATCTATAATAATTATTAGCGTCTATTTATTTACTTCATTAGTGAAGTGGAATGTAATGTCTGGGTTGTTCGTAATTTCTGTATTTAAGAACCATTCACTCTGCGCCAAATACACCGGAGTGCCGTCTTTATCTTCAGCAGCATTTTGTTGCTTAAATCTTAAGAAATCTTGTAGCTTATTTTTATCTGTAGAAGTTAGCCAGCAAGCTTTATAAAAAGGAAGGGTTCTGAATTCACAAGCAGCGCCATATTCTTGTAATAATCTGTACTGAATTACTTCAAATTGTAATTCACCCACACAACCAATAATCTTTTTATTACCTCCGAACTGCGTAAACAATTGAGCAACCCCTTCATCAGTCAACTGAGAAATACCTTTCTCCAATTGCTTGGTCTTCATTGGATCTTTATTAACTAATTCTTTAAAGATCTCTGGAGAGAATGTTGGAATACCTGTAAAATAAAATTTCTCCCCTTCAGTTAATGTGTCTCCGATTTTAAAATTACCTGTATCAAACAAACCTACTACATCACCTGGATAGGCATCGTCTACTATGTCTTTACTTCTAGCCAAGAACGTATATGGATTAGTGAAACGCACGTCTTTATCTAATCTTACATGTTTGTAATATTTATTTCTCTCGAACCTTCCACTACAAACACGCATAAAGGCAATACGGTCTCTATGCTTTGGATCTAAGTTGGCATGGATTTTAAAGATAAATCCACTAAACTTATCTTCGCCTGCTTGCACCTTACGTACATTGGTATCGCGATCTCTTGGAGTAGGCGCAATCTGAATAAATGTGTCCAACATTTCTTGTACACCAAAATTATTTACTGCAGATCCAAAAAATACAGGTGCAATTTTACCTTCTAAATATTCTTTTGGATTTAAGGCGCCATATACGCCATCTATTAATTCAACGTCTTCTCTTAAAAGCGCTGCATCTCTCTCTCCCACTTTTTCTTGTAATACCGAACTTGATAAATCTCCAATAGCCACAACATCTTCATCATCTGCTTTGGTACTAGCGGTAAATAATCTTAAGCTTTTGTCATGCAAATTATACACCCCTTTAAATTCCTTACCACTATTAATAGGCCAAGTCATTGGGTGCAAAGAAATTTTTAATTCTGCTTCAATCTCTTCTAGTAAATCAAATCTATTCTTACCATCACGATCCATCTTATTAATAAATACAATCACTGGTGTTGCACGCATGCTACACACTTCCATTAAACGACGTGTTTGTGGCTCCACACCATTCACACTATCAATCACCAATATAACACTATCTACCGCAGTCAATGTTCTATAAGTATCTTCTGCAAAATCCTTGTGACCTGGTGTATCCAATAAATTAATCAAATTTCCCTTATATTCAAAAGACATTACTGAAGTAGCCACAGAGATACCTCTTTGACGTTCAATCTCCATAAAGTCAGAAGTGGCATGTTTTTTAATCTTATTGCTTTTTACCGCACCTGCAGTTTGAATCGCACCACCAAATAACAATAACTTCTCCGTTAAGGTAGTTTTACCAGCATCGGGATGCGAGATAATTGCAAAACTTTTTCTTCTATTAATTTCCTTTTCGTACTTCATTGAGATCATTCAATATTATTAAAAATGGCTCGCATCCAATTGTGTTGGAATCACGAGCCATTGATTATTTTTTATAACTACTTAGATATCGATTGCTTCACCATATGCTGCAGCAACTGCTTCTTTCAATCCTTCACTCATTGTTGGGTGAGGGTGAATCGCATTTAAGATTTCGTGTGCTGTCGTTTCTAATTTACGAGCTACTACTGCTTCAGCAATCATATCGGTCACATTCATGCCAATCATATGACAACCTAAGAATTCGCCATATTTCGCATCGAAGATTACTTTTACAAAACCTTCAGTTGCACCAGCTGCAGAAGCTTTACCGCTTGCTACAAATGGGAACTTACCCACTTTGATTTCGTATCCAGCTTCTTTAGCAGCTTTCTCAGTGAAACCTACGCTAGAAATTTCTGGTGTACAGTATGTACAACCTGGAACATTATTGTAATCAATCGCTTCTGGCATATGTGCATGCTTCTTTTCTAAACAAGCAATATGTTCTGCTGCATTGATACCTTCTTTAGCTGCAACGTGTGCTAAAGCTTGACCAGGAGAACAATCCCCAATTGCATAAATACCAGCAATACTTGTTTGTTGGAACTTGTCTACAATAATTTTTCCTTTCTCTGTTTTGATACCGTTTTGCTCTAAACCAATATTTTCGATATTAGCTACCACACCTACAGCACTTAATACCACATCTGCTTCTAAAGTCATTGTAGATCCATCAGATTTCTTTACTAATGCTTTTACACCAGCGCCTGCAGTATCTAAAGATTCAACAGAAGCATTCGTTAAAATTTCAATGCCTTGTTTTCTATATTGCTTTTCTAATTCTTTAGAAATATCTTCATCTTCTACTGGAACAATTCTTGGAGCAAATTCTACAATAGTCACTTTTGTACCCATGCTATTGTATACATAAGCAAACTCTACACCTATCGCACCACTTCCTACAATAATCATGCTCTTTGGTTGCGTAGGCATTACCATTGCTTCACGGTATCCTAATACTTTCTTACCATCTTGTTTTAAGTTTGGTAATTCTCTAGTTCTACCGCCAGTGGCAATCACTATATATTTTCCGTCAACGATTTGAGTGGTTCCATCAGCAGCCTTCACTTCTACCTTACCTTTTGCATGTACTTTACCATACCCCATAATTACGTCAATCTTGTTTTTCTTCATCAAGAATTGAACACCTTTACTCATTTTATCTGCAACACCACGGCTACGAGAAATTACTGCACCAAAATCTGCACTTACTCCTGTTGCATTCACGCCGTAATCCTTGCTATGTTTTAAATACTCATAAACTTGAGCACTCTTTAACAAAGCTTTGGTTGGAATACAACCCCAGTTTAAACAAACACCACCTAAACTTTCTTTTTCGATGATTGCTACTTTTAAACCTAATTGAGATGCACGAATAGCTGCTGGATATCCACCAGGACCACTACCCAAAACGATTACGTCATATGCCATAACAGAGTATTTTAGTATTAATTTATTGAGTTATTATAGGGTGCAAAAGTACCCAAAAATGGGCAAAAAGTAAAACTATTCAAAGAAAACCCTCACCATCTGGAAAAACCACTTATTATCGTTGGGACGTTGTTTGCCTATCTGGTTTTCGTCGTATTTGCTTAAGCCAAACAATCCGGCCATATTCCCCCCTCTTACAGCTATTTCTAGGTAGCCTGCGGAGTTAAACCAAGCCATCTTATCTGCCACAGGTACATCCCCATAATTTCCACTCAATACTTCGATAGTTTCATTACGTGTAAAGACAATCTTAAATGGCCTGCCCTTGGCTTGTAAATCGAATTCTTCTTTACGAATATTCACCACCACATTCTCAAATTGATCAATAAAGAGAATCTGCCCTTCCATCCAATTGGGACCAGTAGTTGGTTGCATTGGATAAATCTCGTGAATTGCATCAAAAGGCTCCCCTGCGTCTGCTAAATTTCCAGAAGCAAAAAAATAGGCCACCGATTCTACTATTCTATCTGTGATTTGAATAAAGGTCTTTGCATTCTTACAATCTATCTTTACAATCTCTTTGGGCTTTAAACCCAATATCATGGTTAAAAAACCATTATCTGGTGTAATAAAAAAATGCCCATTATAATGCGCAAACAATACATGGTCTTGAGGTTGCTGAAAGAAATTTACTAAAGCAAGATGTACCGTTCCTTTAGGATAATACTTGGCAGCGTTATTAAAAATATACGCGCCTTGTTGATAATTCTTAGAGGAAGCGTAATGCGTGATATCGGCAATAGTGCAATTAGGAATGGTCGACAAGATCTGCCCTTTTAAAGCGCCAATGATAAAATCTTCTTGGCCTATATCCGATGTTAAAGTAATGATGGGCATATCTAAATAGTAACGAAAAAATAGACTTTATATTTTACCAAGCATCCTATTTAATCAAGCGTCCATTTTTAAAGAAAAAACCATGCGTTAATTTATCTGCCAAACCAGGGAAAAACTTATTCATAAAAACTGCTCTTTTACCCGTGAAAGTCAATACCAGCGTTCTTTTTCTTTTTTCTATAGAGTGAATAATATGCTGCGCACATTCTTCAGAACTCATCATTGCTCCTTCGTCCATTGGCGACTCTCCTTGCGCTTTAGCATCCTTATCCAAAGCAGCATTACGAATATTCGAACTAGTAAAGCCAGGACAAACCCACATTACATGTGTGCCAGAGCCATATAATTCTGTTTTCAAAGCTTCTAGCCATCCATTTAAGGCATATTTAGAAGCAGAATATCCACTTCTTCCAGGTAAACCTCTATATCCTGCGATACTTGACACACCCACTACTACTCCATTACGTTCTTTAATAGAAGGCAATGCAGCCATAGTGGTAAACACCGTTCCCCAGAAATTAATATCCATTACTTGTTGCAAAGTCTCCACTTTCACCTCACTCACCAAAGCTCTCATAGATATACCTGCATTATTAATTAACAAATCTATACCACCCAATTGTTGCAAAGCTGCTTGCACAAAAGCCTCACAATCTTCCTTTTTACTTACATCTGCAGTAAAAACCATTAATTGGGAACTATTACAAGCTTTTTCAAGCTCAGAAAGCTTTTGTTGATTACGACCACATGTCGCCACATTCGCTCCAAGCGATAAAAACTGCATCACCAACGCTTTTCCGATGCCATCAGAACCACCTGTAATAACAATATTTTTGCCTTGAAAATGAGCCATAATAAAGGGTTTGTACAAATGTACTTGATATTTGAAGATGAACTACTTAGGTGGGTTTTTATGGTGGAAAATAAAGTTGTATAAATATTTGGATAGTTTTCAATTATGCTTATTTTTGCACTCCTCAAAAGGGAAACGGTCAGATTCCGTAGCTCAGTTGGTAGAGCAATACACTTTTAATGTATGGGCCCTGGGTTCGAGTCCCAGCGGGATCACAAAGCTCCGACGCAAGTCGGGGCTTTTTTTATGCGAAGACGCGAAAGCAAGACCTCGAAGAGGTGAATTTAAAGAATTGGCTGCGACAAAAGCTTGCTTTTGAAAGCAGACAAGAATTTAAATGAAACGAGCGCAGCGAGTACTTGCTTGAGCGGATGAGCATGAAAAAAGCAAAAGCAACACATCGTGTTGCTTTTAGGAGCTTTGAGCTAGATCAATGCGGAGGGATGTCGGCGAAATGAAGTGGAGCCGACAATCCCATTTTCAGGTATAATTACTATCATTTCTCATTCACAATCGTATTAATATTACATTTTAAGAAAATTCTATATTAAGAATATATTTCCAAATTATAGAATTTTATTCTAATTTTGTAAATAGTTCAAAATGGTCGTCATATCTAAATCCACTCTTAATAAGTTTGGAGAAACCCATCCTGA
>JBJOIU010000036.1:0-23443 GCA_046046935.1 Bacteroidota bacterium | reverse complement strand
CTGAAGGTGGAGGTGCTGCATCTTCGCCAACTGGTGGTTTTCATTGGGGACCATCTGTTAGTTGGAATAGCTACTTAGATTGTTGGGTGATGATGATGGGAAAAGTAGAAGGCAAATCTTGGGAAGGAGATAAAATTTATATCTCTTTTAATAAAAACAAAGACTTAGGTGTTGGAAACAATAGTCAACAATGGAGTAAGCCAGAATTAGTATTTCAAAAGCCAGGGTATATTTTATGGTATCCTTCTTTACAACCTTTAGATACAGAAGAAGACATTAAAGAAAGACGTACCTCTCTTAAGTTGGGTAAGCGTGCAAGATTTTTTGTGAAGCGTATTAAACCAGGAGACGACGAATATGCATCAGAGCATATTATAGAGTTTGAGAAATAATATCTTCTATAATTTTAAGATGATGTTTGGTGTGAATGTCTAACATCACAAATGTGTGTTGCTTATTAAGCTTTCCAAAAATGGGATGAGTAAAATATTGATTAGGCTTTACACTTTCTAAATTTTTAATAGCTACTCTGGTGCTAGCAAACAAAGCATCAAAATTAACTTGTTCGTTTTGATTGGGCATCACTATTTCTGGCGCATTAGCTTTGCCTCTTGGAAACTTACCTAATAAAAAGACAAAGGTTCTTTTAAAATCAAACTTATACTCATATTTACTTGGATCAGAACTAGTGACTGAATCAATAATCCTTGAAATTACTAATAAGCTATGTTCTATATGCCAACCAATGTTTACAGATGACACTGAAGAATTTGATATTTCAGCGTCTTGGATATAAGCATATAGTTTTTCTAAAGAAGGTTCTAAATTTCTCATGATGTATTAATTTGTTATTGCGTCCACTTCAATTTCTACTAAATATCCATCACCCACTAATTTTGCTTCTACCATTGTATTAGCTGGTTGTATATGCCCAAATCTTTCGCCATGGGCTCTAGCAATAGCTTCCCATTGTTGAATATTGGAAACAAATACTTTTGTTCTTACAACGTCTTCTAATTTTGCATCTAGAGAATTTAAGGCACCTTCTATTTTATCAATCACAAAATGCGTTTGAGCTGCAGGATCATTGCCTCCAATAATTTGATCACCATGCGTGGCGGTCGTTCCAGAAACAAAAATTTGATTTCCTTTTTTTACTGCTCTTGCATAACCCGCTAATGGTTCCCAAGGTGTACCAGAAAAAACGCGCGTTTTACCATCTGCCGATTCTTTTGTCTCATATGGTTTTGGAAACTCTTTGATATGATGACTCAAATCTCCACTTGCTGTTAAAAAAGGCGGCTTTCTATACTCGTCCCCACAATTACCTGCAATGATTGTTGCATTAGATAAGCAAGTGTTAATCGCTTTTAGTTCTTCTTCGGAAAATTGTAATGTGCTGATTTTTTTATTTTCTTCAATATGTTCTGAAGCACCTAATCTTGAACCAATAATTACTGCACCCACTGCAGGAGCCTGAGCCATATAGGCACTTGCCACAGAAGCAATATTAACATTTTTGTTTAAAGCAATAGTTGATAAAGTAGAAAGCATAGATTGATACCAGTCCCAACCACCCGCTGCATCAATGAATCTTTTATATTTCATTTGAGACCAAGTCAATTCCTCAGAAATAGTTGGCGCTGCTTTACCCAGCCATTTTTCAGAAAAGAATCCTCCCGCAACAGTGCCATATGCTAAGAGTTGAACATTGTTTTGTAGACAGGTTTGGGTCATTTCCCTGCTGCCTCTCTGATCTAACAATGAATATGCAATTTGATTACTCACCACCGGAATACCAGAGGATAAAACCATATTTAGATGGATATGATCAAAATTCGTAAGACCAATATTAGCAATCAAGCCCTTTTCTTTTAACCTATTCAATGCAAAAAGCGCATTTAACCAGTTCGGGTCTGCATAATTCCAAGCATGAAATTGAAGTAAGTCAATTTGTTCAGACCCCAATCTTGTCAAAGCCCTTTGAACAGCCTCCTCAGCAGTTTTTTCAGTAATGACACCCGGGCTAGGTACCCACTTGGTAAAAAATTGAATATTAGCTGGTGCAAAATGTTTTTTACAATATCCCGCAATCTCTTCTGATGATCCATAATGATCCGCCATATCAAAACAAGTAAATCCATTCTCATGATACTGCATCATCGATTTTGCAGCCATTGCTGGATCTAATTTTTGACCGCCTCTTTCCATATCAGCAATCTGCCATAAGCCAATGATGGTTTTGGGAATTTGAAATGCTTTACTCATAATTATTCTTGAGGAAGTTGTTTAAAATATTCATTTAGATTTAGATCTGATTTTTTTAATTTACTCCAATACATAAAAAATATAATTGAAGCAATAATCATCACAATTAACCAAACCAAGCTTGGATAAAAATACCATGCTTTTGAAATGCTATTAATATCTTGTTCTATCATTAGTATCAAGAAAAAACTAAGTGATAGTACTCCAAGACTGGCAATAATAATTTGAATAGTTCTGTTTTTAATAATAGAAATTGCTGATGCTAAAACAGGATTGTATTTTCCAATATTTATTACAGCTATACAGATTAAAATAAAATTAACCAGCATAGAAATTACCATAATATCAATTCCTAAAAATATATCAGAAGCAAAATGAGTTCCTATAATACCACAAGTGGCAACTAATCCACTAAATAAAATAGCCTGATAAGGACTTTGATGTTTTGAGTGTATTGCCATAAAACGTTTTGGAAATAAAGCATCTTTAGACCAAGCGAAAACCAATCTAGAAACCGACAAAATCATTGATGGCAGATCTTTTAATAAAGCAATACAAGCGCCTCCCATAATTAAAAAAGACCACCATTTAGGTAACATGTAACTTAATAGGCTAGGTGCTGAAACCTCTTTCTGTATTGCTTCTTGTGCAATAAAATTCCAAGGCACTAGTTGATAAATACTATAAGTAAATAGAATATAAAAAAGCCCAACTAAGATAATAGTAATTAATATGGCTCTAGGTAAATTTTTTGTGGGATTCTTCGCTTCTCCACCTGCTTGTGCTATTGCATCAAATCCAATAAAGCTTGCAAATAAAATGGCGCTGGCAGAAACTAATATTTTCCAATTCCATGTAGCGGCTTGTGTAACTATTTGAATACCTTTTTGCTCCCATACGGTTTTAATGAAATCAGCTCTTGTTGAACTCAATCCAAAATATATTACTAATCCTGATAATAAAAATGTGAGTATGACTAAACTGATAACTGTTACTTGATAGGTTTTGATTCCTCTAATATTAATGAAAACAAAAAACCATAATAATAATAATGCAGCCCATAATCTATTATGTCCTTGTTCAAAAAAATGAAATTGATTTTCACCAACTAATAATACAATCATTTGATTAAAAAACGGGATCACCATATAAGCCACCACACCCATCACAATAGATAAACCAAACCATTGTGAAAAGCTTGCGACAAATCCCCAATAGGGATGCATCGATCTACTAGCATAAATATAAGTACCGCCTGCCCTAGGCATTGCACTGGATAGTATGGCATAAGAGAAAGCAGCTAACAAAGAAGGGATCGCCGCAATAATAAAAGCGACACCCACGTATGGTCCTATGCCTGGAACGGTCTTTTGAATCTGAAAAGGTACAATGTAAATGGATGCACCGATCATTGAAGAGATTCCAGTGGCAATTAGACCCATAAGGCCTAAGTTTCGTTTCAAATGTTCACCACTCATTAGCGCATGATTATATACGAATATAGAATAAAGTTGCTTAAATTCATAGAGCAAAATAATACCTATGAAACCAATTATTACTTCACTATTAGTACTATTATCTTCTGTCCTTATTGCTCAAAAACAAGAGGACCTAACTTATTTATCCTCTGGGGGAAAGTTAAAACCATTACAAGCCATTATGGATATTAGACATTATGATATCACATTGGATGTAGATATTGCTAATAAAACCATCCAAGGAAATACAGTTGTTAATTTAAATTTATCCAAAGCAACAGATACGATATTATTAGATTTAGTACACTTATTGAAAGTGAGTAAAATAGTAGTAAATAAGAAAGCCGTGGCTTTTGAACAAAAAGACGACAAAATATTTATTACCTCTTCTGCTGGTTTTAAAGTAGGTAAACAAATGGTAGATATACAATACGGAGGTGTTCCACCGGTTGCCGTGAAGCCACCTTGGTTAGGAGGATTTACTTGGTCAAAAGATAGTAGTGGCAATGACTGGGTATCTATCAATATTCAAAAAGAAGGAGGAAGAATGTATTTCCCTTGTAAGGACCATCCTAGTGACGAGCCTAATGAAGGAGTGGATATGCATATCACTGTTCCAAAAGGTTTAGTAGTGGCAGGTCCGGGCTTATTACAAAGCACTAAAAACCAAAAAAACAAAACAACTTTCCATTGGAAAACAAATTACACTATCAGTAATTATTGCGTGTTATTTAATATTGGTAAATATAAAGTAGTGAAAGATTCATATACCACCATTAATGGAAATATTGTTCCTGTAGAATTTTATGTATTAGAAGAAGACACCATGCATGCCAAAAAATTAATTGCAACAAAAATTAGAGATTCAAAAATTTTAGAAAAGTATTTTGGCGAGTATCCATGGAATAAAGAAAAAATAGGTATTGCCGAAGTACCTAATTCAGGCATGGAGCATCAAACAATGATTACTTTTAATAATAAGTTTGAATATAGAAAAATTGGTAATGAAGATTACTCAGATAATTTATTTCATGAATACGCACACGAATGGTGGGCTAATAAAGTAACTAATAAAGATTGGGCGCATATGTGGATACAAGAAGGTATTGGTACATATGCTGAGGCATTGGCACATTATGATTTAGGCGGACAAGAAGCATACGATAAAATAATAGCAGCTTGGAAAAGAAGTATTAAATATAAAAAGCCGATGGTTGGTGGAGAGGAATTATCGGAAGACGAAACCTATGCTGGCAATGACATTTATACCAAAGGAGCATTCTTTATGCATAGTTTAAGGTATGTTGTTGGAGATGCCATATTTTTTCCAACTATTAAAATATTATCAACAGATCCTAAATACACTTATGATAATTTTGTGACTTCAACAGATGTAGAAACTTTATTTAGTTCGGCTGCTGGTTATTCTTTAAAACCATTTTTTGATTTTTACTTAAGAACAACTAAAACAGTTGAGATACACGTTAAAGAGAATGGTTATCAAACATATAATATTAAGCCATTAAATTATATTATGGATTTGCCTTTAGATATAATGATCAATGGAAAAATAGAAAAAGTAAAACTAACTAAAGAGGGCATGACTATTAATAGCAATACACCACCTGTAGTTGATCCTAGAGGGTTTTATTTAAAAACAGTAACCATACAATAATTAATAAGATGAAATTTAAAATCTTTTTATATACAATTCTTTTAGGCTTTATTTCACTATCTGCTTGGGCCGATAATTATCCAAGAAATTATAATATAGATATCATACATTACAATTTCAAGATTCAACTCTCAGATAAAACGGATGAGATTGTTGGAACCACAAAAGTGAACCTAGTATTTAAAAAAGAAAATATTAAAGATTTTAGATTAGATCTTGTAAATATTGATAAGAATTCCATTCAGAAAAAGGGTATGCAAGTTGAATCGGTATTATATAATGGAGTGCCGGTTAATTTTACACATCAAGACAATAGCTTACATATTCAATGGAATAATGGTTCACAAAAAGAGCAGGTAGTGGAATTTACTATTCAATACAAGGGCATACCTGCAGGTGGATTAAGAATTGGTTTAAATAAATATGGCGAAAGATGCTTCTTCAATGAAAACTGGCCAAACAATACAAGACACTGGTTACCAACTATTGACCACCCTTATGACAAAGCGACTAATGAGTTTATCGTCATCGCTCCCTCAAAGTATAAAGTGGTTTCCAATGGTTTATTAATGGAGGAATCCAAATTAGACGCCGAAAACAATTTAACGCATTGGAAGCAAAATGTTCCTGTATCAAGCTGGTTATATGTTTTAGGGGTGGCTGAGTTTGCAGTACAGCATGTAGATGAATTTGATCACAAATCAATACAAACCTGGGTATATCCTAAAGATAGAGAAGCAGGATTTAGGGATTTTGAAACCCCTACTAAAGAGGTATTGGCATTCTATACAGCATATGTTGGACCATTTGCTTATGAGAAGCTAGCTAATATTCAATCTCCAAGCGTAAGTGGAGGTATGGAAACCTCTTCTGCAATATTGTATGCAGAAAATTTGGTGGATGGCAAGAAATCGGAAAGATTAAGAAATGTGGTAATTCATGAAATTGCACATCAATGGTTTGGTAATGCAATTACCGAAACAACTTGGGATGATGCATGGTTAAGCGAAGGATTCGCCACTTATTTCACATTGCTATTTCAAGAATATCAATATGGATCAGATGAATATATTAATGGACTTGTTAAAGCAAGAAAATCTGTATTTGATTATACTAAGAAAGATCCTACTTTTAGTATCATAGATAATCGAACTGCAGAAACCGGTCCTGTTACCAGTGGCATCACTTATCAGAAAGGTGCTTGGGTATTACATATGTTAAGAGATAGAATGGGTAATGAAAATTTTAAAAAAGGTATTCAGGCTTATTATAAGAAGTATTTCAATAGCAATACAACTACAGAAGAGTTTATTGCAACAATGCAGGCCTATTCAAAAGAAGAGCTTACATCTTATTTAAATCAGTGGTTGAGAAATCCTTATGTTTTAAAAATTGATGGTTATTGGAAATACGATTCAAAAAACAAACAAGTAGTAATTGATTTAACACAGGATCAATCCAATAATTTTATATTTAATACACCAATAGAATTTTCTATCTATAATCAAAATAATCAGTCATATAAATTGGTCAAACTGGAAATAGATAGTAAAAACAAGGTTTTTAAAATTCCTTTTGATCAAATACCTACACATATAGTAGCAGACCCAAGAACGGTCTTACTTGCAGATATAAATTTTAGTAAGAATTAATGAGTAAGATCGTCTTTATATTCTTTTAAGATTGCTTGATCTAATTGCTGACCAGTAGCTTTTAATTTAACCAATCTACTATTTAAATAACGATTTGTATTTAGTCCAACCGAAACCAAATTTATTAATTCATTTAATGCTTCTTTGTTATTGCTATTAAAAGCAGGCACATTAGTCGGTTTAACAAAGCGGAAAGCTCCTTCTAATTGGTTTTTCGACATTTCATATAATACATTAGCATCTAACACTTTTGCCATTTTAAATCTTGCTTCTTCTACAGTTGCCTCTCTTGTTTCTTCTAATTTTGCAGTTGAGTTAACTATTTTTTCATACTGTTGAATGCCAGAGGTAATATCCTTGTTCTTTACCATACGCAATCCTCCTGCTGATTTTATTTGATCAAAACCTGTATGAGCACTTTCAAAAGTAGATCTCAAGGCAAAATTTCTAATATAAAAGTAATAATCTTCAGTTGTTACAGTGTTATTATTAATTGCAGTAAAAAATGTATCAAGCATATTTAAACGATAAGTATTTGCTGCAATCACAGTGTCAATAGTCTGAAAATCTAATTGTAAATCTTCGTGTACATTTTTTAGATAACTAATTTCTCTATGTTTTTCAACTTGTATCTCTCTTAGGTTCTCTGCAAAAAAACCAAGTGTTACTGCGGCAAATAACATAACAAATTCTGTTATGTATTCTTTCCATTTTTTAGGATGGTGAGAGTGATGATGTACTTCCATATTGCTTTGTTATTTATAATTAAAAGTAAACAAATTTTAATAGTATCTTTAATGATGTTTGATATTTTACTTGCTATTATTGCCGGGCTAATTTTATTTCTTTATGCCATTTCAAGTCTATCTAAAACCCTTCTTTTAGCTGCGGGGGATGCTGCAAACCGTTGGATAACAAGATTTACGTCTAATACATTTAGTAGCATAATTGTTGGGGCTATTATTACTGCCCTACTTGATTCTTCATCTGCTGTAATTATCATCACAATCATTTTAGTTAATGCAAAGATTTTAAGCTTTAGACAAGCCATGGGGATAGTGCTTGGTGCCAATATTGGTACAACAGTTAGCAGTCAAATTATATCCTTAGATATCGGCAAGTATTCACCTATTTTACTTGTTATTGGATTTATCTTAATGATTTTTGGCAAAACTGATAAGCTGAATAATATAGGAAAAATAGTATTGTATTTTGGATTGTTATTTTTTGGATTATATACCATAGAGAATGCGGTAGAACCTTTAAAGAACGAAAAGTTCTTTGCCGAATTAATGAAAAAAGTAGAAAACCCTATTGCCGGTTCAATTGTAGGTGCATTAGTAACGCTGTTAATACAATCCTCTTCTGCCACGGTTGGAATGGCAATAATTTTAACCAAAAAAGGCTTTCTAAGTTTAACTGGAGGGATTGCAATTATGCTTGGTGCAGAATTAGGCACCTGCAGCGACACATTAATTGCTACTATTAGAGGTAGTAGAGCAGCTATTAAAACAGGCGTTTTTCATGTCAGCTTCAATTTATTATCCATTTGTTTAGGATTACTATTGTTTTATCCCTTCGTTACTTTTGTAACAAAGTTAAGCGCGGGCGCCTCTATTGAAAGAACCGTTGCAAATGCACATATGATATTTAATATATCTGGTGTAATTATATTTGCCTGGACACTTCCATTTTTTGAGAAATTATTAAACAGGTTAATACCAGAAAAAATAGTTGCTTAGTTCTGCACACTAGAAAATATCCGAACGAATAAGTTTAATCGGTTTTTGTTTTATTTCAAATTAAATTGGATCCCTAAAATTTAATACTATGGAAATAATACAAAGTTTACAAAATCGTATTTATGAAATCAGGGGTCAAAGAGTGATTCTTGATAAAGATATTGCTCAACTGTATGAAATTGAAACAAAAGTGCTTAATCAATCAGTGAAAAGACATATTGAAAGGTTTCCCGAGGATTTTATGTTTCAATTAACTAATGATGAAATTGATTCATTAAACTTTCAAATTATAGATTTAAATAAAGAGTCTATACGTTCAAGGTCACAAATTGTGACCTTGAACACGACTAGAGGTACGAATATTAAATACCTCCCTCTAGCATTCACCGAACAAGGTGTAGCCATGTTAAGCGGAATTATTAACTCAAAAAAGGCAATAAATATGAATATAGCCATAATGAGAGCCTTTGTAGAGCTAAGACGTGTTCTATTAATCAAAACAGATTTCAAGCATCAATTGGATGAAATCAAGGAAAGACTCGGCGGCCATGATACCCAATTAACTCAAATTTATGAGGCAATAGAAAATATCCTAGACGAAAACGCAGCCAAGAACAAATGGGATAATAGAACAAGAATTGGGTTTAAATAATTGATATAAACGTTTAAGGTCACAAATTGTGACCTTAAACAAGTTCTTAATTTTTGAGGTTTCAATTTGAAACCTCAAAAATTTAATACTTTAGTCTATATGATTTCATTATTTTAAATCCCTGTTTAGTATTTTTCCACCAGAAAGGCATCGATCTTGGCCCACCCATTCTACTTTTAGAATAGGTTGGATAATATAAATCTTTAAGACCATCCTTATCAATATCTGTTGACCAAACTTGCAATTCGCTATATAATGTTTTGTCGTATTCTATATAATTAGGTTTATAGACAAATTGACTGCCAGTGTTTTCAAAATATTCTTGAAAATGTGTAAAGAGGCCATTATCATTAAATATATATCCAATAATAAGATCCACATCGCCATCACCATCGCCATCAACCATATTTAAACGCTCTGCAGTTGTAGTTCCAGGAGTTACATAAACACTTTTAGTAATTGTTTTACCGACAATTGGATATGTAGTTACGCCCTTATTTGTAACAACAGAAAGTGTTTGAGACATATTTGTTAACTTATATCTTCCATTTTCGTCAGTTTCGTTTACATATAAATTATAATAATCATCAATTCCATCACCATTAAAATCGACTCCCCTAAAATTCATTGCTTGTTCAAACAAAGGAGTAATTGTTTTTTTCTCGAATTTATTACTACCCATATTCTTGTAAAAAAATCCATCTTGCATGGTCGATGTTAAAATATCCACTTTCCCATCAAAATCCCAGTCGAACAGATTAACATTAAATTGAATATTTTTAGGATCATTGATAATTTCTACAACATCAAATTGCATATTACCTTTATTTAATAATAAAAAGGTGTTAATTCCATACCATCTTCCTGTTGCACCAGTTGTTGGATTATTACCATTCCCTATCCACCATTCACCCATATAAGTTAAGACGAGATCTAATCTGCCATCACTATTTAAATCCCTAAAATCATAAATAATATTATTTAAAGAATCTCTAGCATTTGTATTGAATTCCTTTAAGTTAAAAGAATACAAGGTTTTCCCTGTATAATCATTGATATAAAATATTGGAGGCAAAACTGATGAATTAGATATCCTTTTATAACTTATTATATCTGGTATTCCATCACCATTAAAATCATAATAATTGTTCTTGTTTTGAGCAAAATCATTCCAGTTGATATCTGGATACATGTCAATATTTACTGCAGGTAAAATTGGTATATTTACGGCAGCGATAGTTTTTGCACTAGTATTTGAAGAAGTAGCTTTTGAAGTTACAGATACGGCAATTGAATAATTACCCATTCGCATATGGCCAGGAATATTCAAGCTTAATGTAGTTGCACTCAAAGAAGTGTCTAATTTATATATCTGCTTTGAACTATCTGTCCAAGTAGTCACTACCGAATATTGAAAACCAGCGGCTGGTGCTTTAGAACTAACTGTAATTATTAGAGGCACTGTGTCAGAAACATTAAATGTACCCGTATCTAAATTGGTGCTAAATTTTATAGACTCTTCCTGAACAACTGGAGTTGGAGGTGTAACAACTGGTGCGTCGGTTTTTGTACATGCATAAGCGTACAATATCCCCATAATAAAGATGGCTCTTTTCATACTTATTAGTTTTAGTATGCTTTTGGGGTAGGGCAAAAATAAGTTTTAATCTTGAGGTCACAAATTGTGACCTCAAGATTTTATCTATCTTACCTCGAAATAAACATGTTCGTTCAATAATTTTCCACTCGAGCTTATCCCCTGAATATTCAAGACATACTTACCTGGGATATCGGAAGAATAAAAAGCTAGTTTACCTTGTTGATTGAATTTGAAATGGGGATTCCAATACAAAACTTGTCTAAAATCTGGAGTACGGTTATCTATCTGGAATTGAGTTTCGTATACAGGGGCTGCAAATATTCTTTGTTCTTGTAGTCCTTTGTAATTTAATACAACTGCAGTTGGGTCGATTTCAAAAGCTTCTAATTTTCCACTATAGGTGGTAAAATTAATAATACCATTATAGGATATATTGCCTAAATAATATTGTCTTGAAATAATATCAACTTTTCTGATTTTTAAAGGATTATATTCTAGTAACTTATCAATATCTTTTATAACCACACCATCTAATAAAACCAATGGATTAGTTTCAAAGAACTTCTTATAGGCTTCATCATAAACAAAGAGTTGGTATTTCTCTTTCTTTTTTACCAAAGTAACTGGAGTCACATATTCTCTAATTACCTCTTCTAGTGTTGCAAATCTTGCATAGTCATCTAAGAAATAAGTTCGATCTGCTTTATGATAAAAAGGTATTGTATCATTTTGTAGATCTTTGAATTGATTAGTACTATTGGGTTGATACAACTGTTGTATCTGTAAGTTTTTATGCGTAGTTCCAAGAATTTGTTTTGGAAGTTTTATTATATCTATGGAATTGAGGCTATTTGTTGATTCCTTATGCACAACAAATGGATTATCCAATTCAATTTTATTGCCTGCATCATCAACCTGTGCAATAATTTGACCATTATTATTAAACTGGTTCAATTCAAATTGAATCTTACCTAGACTATCGCTAATAGCAGATTTAAAGGTCGATTTTTTAGAGGGCGATGAGATATAACCCACAGTATTGATTGAAGGGTCTTTTTTATTAGTCAATACTTTACCTGTAATGATTGAACCTCCCAGTTCTGGCAAAAAAGAAAGCTTTGATATATTGTTTTCGTTTATGTTATCCATGGAAAATCTTCTCCAACCTTGTGTAAGCATTAAATTATCCATTGCTTCAAAACGATCTTTAATGGTTTCGTCAAAATAATAAGCGGGTTTTTCAATCTGGCCCACCAAATCTGAACTTAACCATAAGTAGTTTTCAATATTAATTTGATCAAATGGTTGTAATGAATCTATTTTATAGACTGAAATAGAAGATTCAAAATCAGTTGAAAACTTGGTTTCAACTGAAAAATTTATTTTCTGTCTTTTCTTATAATAAGCAGATTCCGTTTTTAGAATTGCATTCGTTTTGGAAGGAAATTTAAAAAAGAGTCTTTCTGCTACTGGCTGCTTATCGCTATTAAACAAGGTAAAAGTATTAATCCCTTCTCCCAATATTTCATTCGGCACATCTACATTAACTCTTCCATCAGTAGTTTTAATGGCAAATGCTTTTTTAACAATACCTCTGCAATGTATAATTAAAAATACCTTTTCATCTTTATTGGTATTAAATACAGTACCTGATATATTATTGGAGGACTGATTTAATTGTAATATCCATCCAGTATTAGTGATAGATGGCAATTTTTGTTCAGTATATCCATTAGTTGTTTGTAACACCAATTTATAAACATCTTGACTACTAGGTGTAAAAGAAAATTGTCCAAGTCCACCATGTATTGTCTTAACAGAAAGTATTGTGTCTATATTATTTTTTATTAACCAACCCTTCGCCACTTCACTATTACCATATGCAGTCTTTATGGAAAACCCAAGTCTATTGATTACTCCATTTAGCAAATTGCCGCTTTCTGGAAAAATAGAGATTTGATTATTTGTATTTTTATTTGACACCAATTCTGGAGAGTATAGTGTATTAATAATTTTGATCGTTTTTTTAAAGAAAAAAGATTGATCAAAATTTTTCATCCAATTGGTATAGGCAATAATTTGATAATTGCCTGTTGGAATATTAGCTGGTAAAAGAAATGAACCATTGCCCTTTGCGTCAGTCATTTCTATTTTATCCTGTAAAACAACCTGATTTTTATCGTCCAATAATTCAACATAAACTACTTTATTCAAAGAAAGCGGTTGATGAAAGAAACCATCTACAGCATATATTTTAAACCAACAAACCTCGTTATTAATATAGACTGACTTGTCTGTGTGTAGATATATTTTTTCTGAAAGATGTTGACTATTATACTGCTCTATGGAATTTACAATGTTTCCAATCTCATTGGTTTGCGCAATTGCAGAATTGGATACCAGCAATGTCAATAAGAAAAGATATATAAATGAAAGACTGTTTTTCATACAACAATTTTAATTGGGCCAAAATGATGGCTTAATACTTGATCCTTTTAATTTACAATCCACGCATTCTGGTGGTGCAGCATAAAAAGAAATAATTCTTCCTGTCATTGGATCCGTATTAGGATACGTAGGTAATAAAAACAAAGCTTTTATCAAGATACTGTCGCTAATATTAGGTATTTCAACTTCTGAGCAGCTTTGCGTATAGTTCCAATCTGGTAAAGACTTTCTATTAATGTAGATTCTTTTTTCTTGGATGGGGCAAATATCAATATATCCAATTACTGGCTCGTTAGGATTGCTCACACATCTTATATTGCTATTTAATTCTGATGGTTGCGCATCAAATACTGAGCCTGTGGTTTCGGTATTTCTTTTCATTCTTTGTAAGAACTCATATCTTCCTTTACTAAGACTATACTGTTTGGTATTGACAGAATACAGGATATTTAATTTCCAAGAGTCGGCGGGTATTTTAATTAGAGGCAACTGAATAATATCGCTAGAAAGATTGGTTGTTGTACCCGTAAAAATAGAGGTAGATGGTTCTGTCTTCCAGCAAAAATACTTAGATAAATCAGGTGCAAAGCTAGTAGAGTCATTATACACCGTGCTATAAGTAATTACCCCTCTGCTATTTGGAACAGCTTTATATTTTAAAGTAGATAGATAATAGGTATGTAATTCCCAAGTCTCTACATATTCCCATTGATAATACTTCGTATTATTCTTAGGATCATGTGTGTTCACATATAATTGTACATCTCTACCAGCCCTTGTCCAGTTGACACTGTCAATGGGAGGATTAGATTGAACTGGCACAAAATCAGATTCATATTTTTTGCCATCTTTTGTTTGAATAGTTAATTTGTATTTTTTAGTGCTTACTAAATTTAAATTAGATGCCCCATAATTGCCCGACTTGGTTTCTTTTAATAAAAAACTGGTTTTGTCTTCTGATTCTACCATAACAGATGCCCCTGCTTCTGCTAATATTTTTTGATTATTTAAAGCGGTGGTTCTAGACAAAACAATATTTGTTTCTCCAGCTCCGCTATTAATTATTCCCTCCACCACTAAATAACCTGTAGCGGGTGATATTACCGGTGACACATATTTCTCCTTGCATCCAATTAAGAATAAAATAAATAATATAAAGTACAATGTTTTTTTCATGCTGCTTATTTAAATCTAATGTTTAAATTAATATAAGGGATGGCAGCGCCAAAAATGGAAAGCTTATATCCATTAATCATTCCTTTTTCAGATACATAATAAATAGAATACGGATTTCTTTGACCAGTTAAGTTGTATACACCTATGGACCATGAATTATGCAATAGCTGATTCACTTTATGGTTACCATCAATATTCATTGAGAAGTCTGTTCTAAAATAATCTGGTATCCTAAACGCATTTCTGTCTGCGTATAATGTTCTGATTGAACCAGCATAAGAAAAGACACCAATAGGCAATGTAATAGGTCTACCAGTGCTATAATTGCTATTTAGAGAGATGCTAAATCTGTGACTAAATCTATAATTAGCTACTAAATTAATATCATGTGGCTTATCATAATTTGAAGGATAAAATTCCCCTCTATTAATTAACTCTCCTGCATTTATATCATTCATTTTCAATAAAACCCTAGACCAGGTATAGCTTACCCATCCATTTAATTTTCCTGCAATTTTCTTCACTAAAAATTCTGCTCCATATGCTTTTCCAATAGTGCCCAATACATCAGTTTCAATATTTTTATTCATCACTAATTTGGCACCACTCTTATAATCTAGATAATTAGACATGTTTTTATAATAAAACTCTAAAGAAGTTTCAACTGTATTAGACTTAAGGTTTTTGTATATACCAATAGAAACTTGTTGACCAAGCTGAGGTTTGATATTTGGATCGCTCAGCTTCCAAATATCTGTTGGTGCAATAGCAGTAGTATTAGATAGAGAGTGGATATACTGTCTTTGTGTATTAAAGCCGGCCTTTATAGACAAGGTCTCATCAATTACATACCTTAAACCTAAACGATACTCTGGTCCACCATAATTTTTAACAATCTCACCAGACGGGTAATTCACCAATTTTAAAATATTATCTGCTGTTTTTGGTGTGCCAGCAGGATACATATTGATACTACTTGGTCCAAGAAAACTATACATGGAGAATCTTATACCTGCATCTAGTTTTAATTTTGAATTAATCGTATAGTGATCTGAAAAATATAAAGCATTCTCGATTGCTTGCTCTTTAGGAACAGCCTCTTTAACTACTAAAGAACTAGCGCCAATAGGATCATAATTTCCAGGAGAAAGTGAATAGTACAAGCTATTAAATCCAAAATCAAAATTATGTTTGTTGCTATAATTATATACAAAATGCGTTTTAAAATAATATTGATTAATACCGAAGCTTAATTTATAAGCAGAAAGAGGAAGTTTTTGACTATTAATCTGATAAGCATAATTATCCCAACCTACACTAGTTAAGCTATTCATTTTGTTATTGACAATATGTTTCCATTTTATGCCAATATTTTTATTGCCATAACCATATACCGTATCGCTATTCAAATTAAACTGATCATTACTAATATAGCCGGTAAAATAAAGGGTGTTGTTTTTATTGATTTGGTTATTGGCCATTAAATTAAAATCATAAAAATTAGCTTTACTGTTTTTATATTCTTCTGGTAGTAATTTAAATAACCAATTAGAATAGGTCGATCTTCCTCCAAGAATAAAGGAGGATTTGTCTTTTTGTATTGGCCCTTCCATATTTAATCTACTTGTCAATAAGCCAATACCAGCAGAGCCTGTAAACTCTTTTTTATTTCCTTCTTTACTACTAATATCTAAGACAGAAGAAAGCCTTCCTCCATAATTTGCTGGGATAGTGCTTTTATATAACTCTACATTATTGATTAATTCTGGATTAAATGCAGAGAACATTCCGAAAAAATGTGATGGGTTGTATATAGTAGCATCATTGAATAAAATAAGGTTTTGATCCGAAGAGCCACCTCTTACATTTAAACCCGTACTAGCTTCTCCTACCGTTTTAACACCTGGCAACATGGTCACCGCTCTTAATACATCTGCTTCTCCAAAGGCTACAGGAATTTGTTTGATAGTTTTGATATCCAATTTCTGAACGCCCATTACAGTACCCCTAACATTGCTCATTTTTTGTGACGAAATGGTCACTTTCTTAAGAGACATAATACTAATGGTAGCATTGATATTTAACTTGCCATCACTATACAATAAGATTTGTTTTTTAATATCTCTAATGCCCAAACTCTGTACATTTAATATTTGTCTTCCCTTAGGCAAGGATATTGCAAAATAGCCGTTTTGATCAGTGTTTACGCCAATTCTAGGATTTTCAATATATACAGAAGCGCCTGATATTGGTTCGCCTGTTTTACCGTCTTTAATGTATCCGGCTAAATTAATGGTTGCATTGCCTGCCAAAGCCTTGTCACCAATAATGTAGATTTTCTTGTCTTCTGTTGTTTCTTGTGTACTTGAAATTTCTTCTGTATTGATTAATGAAGCATTGATATTTGATGGATTATTTTTTTGACCAGTAAAATAGCCAACAGGAAGTGACAGGTTTAATAATGGTTCTTTTGATAAAAAAATATTTTTATCGTTATCAAAAATGTAAAATATAGAATACGGAGAAAACAATTCCGATAATATTTTATGTAGGGGCTTATTTAAAGCATCTATGGAATAAAGATTGTTTCCTAATTGAGCACTATCATAAAAAAAACGCACATCAACCTCTGCTTCAATACTTGTTACTATTTTTGATAAAGAAACATTAGAAAGCTTTAGATTAATTTTTTGCGTAGAATCATTTTGTGCTTTAACTATATTAAAACAAATTAATAGAAAGCATATCGAAATAATATTTTTAAAAAGCTGCATATTATTGATTTCTTTGATTTAGATAATCAACAATAAATTGCAAATATCCTTCTTTGTTTTTTCTAAAACCTATACCAGCATTAGATAATAACTTAATTACTTGTTTTTCTTTTCCTTGAATTAAAGCTAAAATATCTTTTTTTCTTTTTAGTTCTAGGTATTTATTATTCAATAAAACATAGTAATTATGCTGTATTTCGAAATAAATTAAAAGATCATTGGTATTATTTATTTTTTCAATAATTCTTTTTGTTTCTTTTTTATATAATGTCGCTTTTCCTTCAGACAATATTTGGTAAAAACCTGTTTTAATTATTGCATCGCCTTCTTTTTTAACCAGTCTTTTAAATTTTGAAGCTTCAATATTAAATTCACTAAGCTTTTCATTGACTAATTGAATTCTATGAGTACTATCCTGAAAAACCACACAATCGCGCACTTCGTCATATAATAGGTTTAGGTCATCAAATTTCAAACCATCATACACTATACTTCCCTTTGTTAAAAAACTAGATCTATAATAAGGATGTCCTTCCGCAAATGACTCGGTATATCCTTGATATTGTCTGCCATTGAATTTTGCAGCCTGGTCGCCAATTCCTGAATAATAAACCTGTTTAGCATTATTTATCGCCTTTGTTAACAGAAGACTATCTGTTTGTGCAATGCTTATATTAGTATATAACAGAGAAAAAATAAAAAACAGTAGCGTTGCCCCTTTTTGAATCATGTTGATAATTGTATCTTTTATGAATTTAGGGGTTTTTACTATCATTTGAAGAATTAATTGATAAGCAGAATCAATATTAATTATCTACCTCTTTTATAGAAGGTCTATTATCTTGAGGATCTCTTTTTTCGTATTGAGTTACTTGATTTTTCAATCTTGGTTGATGGTTTCTCTTACGATTTAGCTCATAATTATAAAATGCATTACCTATTTGTTTTAGGAAAGGAAAACCAACAGTTGCTTCATCGTATTTAGAATCGTTTACAACACCATCGCTATTTACATAAACTGTGGCAGACAACATAAAATCAATATTGTTTTTTGTATCTAAAACATAAGACACATCGGTTAAAAATCCATAAGCCCATCCAACCTTATTAAATACGCGAATATGATTAGGCATACTATGCGTACTATCTTGAAAAAAGAATTTCACATAACTATCATAAAAATGTTCAGTATCGTATTTAGGATAATTTGTTTCGGAAGGATACTGGGATAAGTATTGCAATAAAAACAACCTATCTTCTTCACTAATATGAAATCTATTTTGTTTTTCAACAGATAAAGGAAACACAATGGCCTGAAGCATCTTACGCATGTCTTCCAAAGAAATATTGTTATGCTTGGTGAAATCAAATGGCGCATTTACCACTTCGTCATTACTATTCCAATGGGCATTACCAATTAAGACTTGTGGACCAAATTGAAAACTGTCCGTATTATACTTCGGTGCTTGTGTATATACACTATTTCCTTTCTCATCTATAAATCGAATTCCATTGGTATGTCTATTTTGATCTTCTGTATACCCCATAAATTGTCTGGTAATTCTCACAGAACTATAACCCTTTTGATGCAATTTTTTATTTATCTCACCCTGACCCATAAACTGATACATTCTATTATAAGGATCGTTTTCAGAAATTAAAATGGCGCGCTTAATCAAATGCGCTATTGTTGGTTTTTCATAAGGTGCTGAAGCATCTTTATACATGGCCACCTGTCTAGTATAATTACTATCAAATTGAATAGTCGTGTTTCTATTAACTCCTAGCTTATTTAGTTCATTCAATTTCTCTAATGATAAAAATGCTAAAGGCATTTTCACCATCGATGCTGGATTAAAATAGGCATTAGGATCGGCATTTAATGTGTAATTAGTAAAATGAGGTAAGCCGTTTTTATCTCTATTAATTTGAGTATAGATAATTTGATATCTAAAAACGGAAGGATTGGCTAAAACACTTTTTGTGGTACTATCTTGGATAGTACTTAAAACCGAATGTATAGGACTAGGTTGCTGCGCATTTATTATTAGAACAAAAAATAACTGTACCGCTAAGGAAAAAAGATGTTTTTTCATTTAAAAGCTATTTTAACATTGATTTATGTTTATAAATGCTTAATTAAATTAAATCATAATCCTTATTCAACCAAACTGAACTAGTTTTGTTTAATAATTATGAAGATTAAACTCAGAACTGCGGCCATTTTACTATCATTTATTACGCTGCAATTTATTTCCAAAACCACCATTGCTCAAGACAAGGTAATTCTAAGTGGCACTATAAGAGACAAACAAAGCGGAGAGTCTATAATTAGAGCAACCATACGCATTCAAGAGCTACCTAGTTTAGGGGTATTCTCCAACGAATACGGATTTTACTCCATTAGCCTTTCTAAGGGCAAATACACGATACTAGTCTCTCAATTAGGATATGAAAATTATGTACAAAAGCTACAGTTAGATAGCAATAAGGTATTTGACATACGCTTAAGCGGTCAATCTTTATTGAAAGAGGTGGTGGTAGAAAGCTCCAAGAAAAATAATAATTTGACCAAGCCCCAAATGGGTACAGAGACCTTAAATATGGCAGCTATAAGTAGGGTGCCTGTAATATTTGGAGAAAAAGATATTTTGAAGACCTTACAATTATTGCCAGGTGTAAAATCTGCGGGAGAAGGAAATAGTGGATATTATGTAAGAGGTGGTGCAGCAGATCAAAATTTGATTTTATTAGATGAAGCTCCGGTATATAATGCCTCTCACTTATTGGGGTTTTTTAGCACTTTTAATAGTGATGCCATTAAAGATGCAACATTAATAAAAGGAAATGCCCCTGCAATGTATGGAGGAAGACTTTCTTCGGTTTTAGATGTGAAAATGAAGGAGGGGAACAACAAAGACTATGTAGTGAACGGAGGACTAGGATTAATTAGCAGCAGAGTAAGTATAGAAGGACCAATACAAAATGATAAATCTTCTTTTATATTGTCAGGCAGAAGAACTTATGCAGATATGTTTTTGAAAGCAACTGAAAAATTTAAAAACAATATTCTTTACTTCTACGATTTAAATATGAAGGCCAATTATGCCATCAATGATAAAAATAAAATTTATCTATCTGGTTATTTTGGAAAAGACGAATTAGGATTGGGAGATGCATTTGGTATTGACTGGGGAAATAAAACAGGAACGATTCGTTGGAATAAAATTATTTCGAATAGACTCTTTCTAAATACCTCTTTGATTTATAGTGATTATAATTATAACGTTAAATTAAAAAATGGAGAAACCAATTTCAATATTAATTCGAATATCAAAGATCTAAATTTAAAGCAAGACTATACTTTTTATGCAAATCCAAAAAACAATTTAAGATTTGGATTTAATACAATACTACACACTATTACACCAAGTACATTTAGCGGAACAGTAAACAATAGTATAAAAAAACAAGGTAGAAATGGACTAGAAAACGCATTGTATTTAAGTAATAATTACAAGCCAAACAATAATTTGAGTTTTGATATTGGATTAAGATTGTCTGCGTATACATTAATGGGTGGAGATAATTATAATATTTATAATAATGGAAGTATTGAATCAACTATACAATTAGACAAATCTAGTTTTGGTAAAACCTATATAAATCCAGAACCTAGGTTCACATTGAATTATAGAATAACAGATCAAAATAGTTTTAAGGCGGGTTATGCAAGAAATGTGCAGCACTTGCACTTGCTTAGTAATTCAACGGCGTCTAGTCCCTCTGATCAATGGATAGGCAACTCTTATAATATTCAACCGGAAATTGCAGATCAGTATAGTGTTGGTTATGTAAATGGATTCAAACAAAATATGTTTGAAATGAGTACCGAGCTATATTTTAAAAGTTTGCAAAATCAATTAGACTATGTTGATGGAGCAGAAGTAAACACTTTAGCCGATGTTGAAAGTGCTTTATTGTATGGCATTGGAAGAGCTTATGGTATAGAATGGTTATTGAAGAAAAAAGAGGGGATATTCACTGGTTGGGTAAGCTATACTTTATCTAAGACAGAAAGAAAAATTACTGGTATCAATCAAAACAATTGGTACAATGCAAAACAAGACAGAACTCATGATATCTCGATAGTGGGTATATATACGCTCAATTCAAAATGGTCTGTATCTGGAGTGTTTGTTTATAATACAGGAGACGCAGTTACATTTCCAACAGGGAAATACAATTTACAAGGTCAAACACTTTATCAATATGCTTCTAGAAATGCAAACAGGATGCCAGAAAATCATCGATTAGATATTAGTGTGACCTACGATAGAAAGAAAAAGAAAAGAGTGCAAGAGTCTTGGAATTTTAGTTTGTACAATGTTTATGGAAGAGAGAATGCTTACAGAATAACTTTCCAAGACGATCCTAAAAATGTAAGCAGAACACAAATTATTCAAACCTCTTTATTTAAATGGGTGCCAAGTATTACTTATCAATTTAAATTTTAAACATGCTAAAGCAAATTATACTCCTTTTCACTGTAGTTTTCTTAGCAAGTTGCGATAAAGAAATTCAACTACCACTTGACCCCAATGCCACTATGTTGGTTTTTGACGGAAGCGTTACGGATCAAGCAGGACCTTATTATGTAAAAATTACTAAATCTATAGATGTAAGTAGCACGCAAAATAATCCAGTAGTAGAGAACGCTTCTGTAATGATATACGATAATCAAGGTGTAAGAGATACTTTAACTTATACAAAGAATGGCGCATATCAAACAAAACGCATAAAAGGGATTTATGGAAATACTTATTTTTTAGAAGTAGTAGTTGATGGTAAAAAATATACAGCATCTTCTACCTTGTCAAACAAAGTACCTATTGATAGCTTGAGAATAAACACATTCTTGGTCAATGGAGAAATGCAGTATAGTATTATACCTGTTTATACAGACCCAATACAATTGGGTAATAGTTATCGATTTATTCAAAAGATTAATGACACATTAGATCAAACTTTTCATGTATTTAATGATAATTTAAATAATGGTAAGGCTAATCAAAGACCATTAAGAGCAAGTTCTGATTCTTTGAAAGTTAAATTGAATGATATAGTCTCGGTAGAAATGCAATGTATCACTAGACCAACTTATTTATATTATTATACCCTAAACCAACAAAGCGGCTCAGGACCTGGTGGCGGAACAACCCCCGCTAATCCACCAACCAATATACAAGGTGGGGCTTTAGGCATATTTTCGGCACATACCGTAGAGAAAAAATATGTTAGGGTGCAATAAAAAACCCCAACATTGCTGTTGAGGTTTTGAGGGTGGTGTGGGCCGGAAAAGACCCGTGATAGTAAAATAATTATAAAATGTTGATTATCAATAATATGAGTTTAATTAAATTTTTATTATAACAATATTTTGGAGTTCTTTGAACTCCATTTGTATATTTGAGTATGTCATTATACTTCTCATTAATTAAAAAAGATAAAGTAAATAATCAATCAGAATATCCTGTAAGATTAAATTATTATTACAAAGGTCAAAAGACAAGTTTTCCAACCAATATAACGGTTCTTGAAAAAAATTGGGGAGAGGGAAATTCAAAAAATCCAATTAATAAATCAGATTCAAAACACGTTGCAAAAAACTCAAACCTACGTGGAATAAAAAGAGAGGTTGAAAAAGTAATTGATTTGATAATTGTTAATGGAAAACAACCTCTTGTTAAATCAGTTAAAGATAGATTCTCAAACAAAAAAGAAAGGGAAGTAAAAAAAATTAGTCAAGATTATTCAGTTGTTGAAGTGTTTAGAAAATATATACGAGATGTAATTGAAGATGAAAACACTCAACTTTCAAAAAATTATGTTCGTTCATATAAAAGTTCATCAAAACACATTTTTAATATTTTAAAAAATTATTATAGCAATAATTTATTTTTTGACCAGATTGATTC
>JBJOIU010000035.1:0-23696 GCA_046046935.1 Bacteroidota bacterium | reverse complement strand
CCGCCTCCACCTGAAGCATCATATTTTGCAGACGGTGTTCTGATTAATTCAATTTTTTGAATCACATTAGGTGGCAAACTTTTTAATAAAGTAGCTAAATCTGAAGGACTCATTTTTAAATCTCTTCCATTAATCTGTACCCCTGCTGGTGATAATCCATTTAAATAAATATTGCCATCACTATCTATAAAGATACCAGGTGTTTTTTCGATCGTTTCCATTGCATTGGTAGAACCTGCGGCCAATGGCTCTGGATCTACAACTGACTTATCATCTTCTTGTCTTACCAATGCTTTGGAGGATGTTACCACTACTTGATTTAACTGTGTAGGATCTTCCTGTAATTTAATAGTGACAATTGTATTATTCTCTAAAGCAATGGTCTTGTTGTACTTTTTATACCCTAATGCAGTTACTTGAATAGCATAATTTTTATTGGGCGAGATACTTGCATTGGCAATGCCATTAGAATCGGCTACTAAGTTAAATTGCTTTGTAGAATCTAAAACTGATTTTATTTTTAGATTGGCAAATGGAATGCTATTATTTTTTACATCCATTACCTTAAACGAATAACTCTTGGACTGAGTAAATCCAAGAGTTATTATGAAAAAACTACTAAAAGTTAAAAGTAAATATTTCAAAACCTACTAAATTTCTCCTTTACCGTCTAACCAAAGTTTAACTGCTTCTGTTGTTACAGATTTTGGACGCTCTAATGGGAAACCTAAAGCTCTATCCCAAGTTAAACTTGCTAGCACCCCTAATGCACGGCTAACAGCAAACAATACAGTGTAGAATTCGTATTCAACAATACCATAATGTACTAATAATGCGCCGCTATGTGCATCCACATTAGGCCATGGATTTTTCACCTTACCTAATGATTCTAAAATTGGAGGAACTGTTTCATAAATCTTCCAAACAGTGTTCACTAATTTATCGTCTGCTAAATGCTTCTTACCAAATTCCATTTGTGCAGTAAAACGAGGATCCGTTTTTCTTAAAACCGCGTGACCATAACCAGGAACTACTTTACCAGAAGCCAGGGTTTTTTGAACATATTCTGCAATTTGTTCTGCAGTTGGATTATCTGTACCAATGGCTTCTTGCATTTCAAAAATCCATTTAATTACTTCCTGATTTGCTAAGCCGTGTAAAGGACCCGCTAAACCATTCATACCTGCAGCATAACTTAAATAAGGATCACTTAAAGCTGAACCTACTAAGTGCGTAGTGTGTGCTGATACGTTTCCACCTTCGTGGTCTGCATGAATAGTCATGTATAATCGCATCAACTCTTTTGTACTTTCATCTTCAAAGCCCATCATATATGCAAGGTTACCTGCCCAGTCTAATAAACCGTTTGGATGAATATGTTCGTTGTTCTTATATTTTCTTCTATAAATGTATGCAGCGATTCTTGGTAATCTTGCGATCAAATCCATAGAGTCGTCATAAGTATATTGCCAATAATCTTTTTTATTCATTCCCTTAGCATACTCTTGAGAGAATTTGCTTTCTGTTTGTAAAGCCATCACCGCTGCTACATACATGGTCATTGGATGAGTACTCAATGGCAATGCATCAATTACATCAAATACATGTGAAGGAACATGGCTTCTTCTTTGCCAGTTGCTAGTGATTTCTTTTACATCTTCATCTGTTGGAATCTCTCCCACCATCATTAAATAAAATAAACCTTCTGGCAATGGTTCATCACCACCTTTTGCTTTTGGTAATTTTGCTTGTAATTCAGGAATGGAATAACCTCTAAAACGAATTCCCTCTTGCGCATCCAATAAACTTGTTTCAGTAACTAAACCAGTAATACCACGCATACCTTGATAGGCTTGCGCAAGTGTTACTTCGCCAATTTTCTTTTCACCATGTTGTTTGATAAGTTCTTTGATTTCAGCTGCAGCAGCAGTTGCTTTTACACTGAAGAGGTCTTTGATTGCTTCCATAAAAAAAGTATATAAATTAGGAACCTTTTAATTTGGGGGCAAAGTTAGCTAAGAATAGTTTATTTGGGCGCTTTTTTGTACAAATAATATACCACCCATATAAAAATTAAATTGGGTATCCATGCAGCTAATAAAGGGGGTAAATTTCCCTTTGTCGAAAATATGGTAGAGAACCTGTCGGTTAAGATGAATACGGCTGCAATTACAAAGCCCAATGCCAAGTGAGAGCCACTTCCACCCCTAACCTTTCTGCCTGCAATGATGGCTCCAATAAGGGTCAATAAAAGCACTGTAACTGGTGTTGCATCTCTTCGATATCTTTCAATTCTAAGCTCGTTCAGCCCTTCAGCCCCTCTTAAATTAGCCAAATCGATCTGACGAATTAATTGAGGGGTGGTTAATTTGTCTTTGGTATACTTGTCTTTTTCTAAATCTGCAGGCTTAAAAGGAAATTTTTTATCTAAAAAAGAATGATAGGTCACCACTTCTTTATTATCCAACACTTTTCGCTCAACTGCTTCTGTTAACTGCCATAATTTTTTAGCAGTATCCCATAAAATGGTCTCCGCTCTTAAATTACTTATGACTTTATCATTCTTTGTGGTGTAAGAGAAAAAATTTCCTCCTCTATTATTGGTGGTGTCGTATTGATAGATACCTGCATAGGTGAAAGAGTCAATTCTAAAATACAAATCTGAAGAACCTCTTACCAATGCATCATAACTTGAATTTTTATCGATATAAGCAGCCTCAAAACTTCCTCTGATATTATTGGCTTGCGGAACAGTCCATTGATTGGCGATCCATAAAACCAATGCTAAAAATGTTCCACCAATCCAATAAGGCCTTAGCCATCTGTTATAAGTAACTCCACTAGCTAGTATGGCTACAATTTCCGTTTGACCTGCCATTTTAGAAGTAAAAAATATAACAGCAATAAAAACAAATAAAGGAAATAATAAAGCAATAATATGCGGTACAAAACCAATATAGTAATGTGTAATAATTTCATTAGCACTTAAACCAGTTCTTACAAAATCATCTGTCTTCTCACTTAAATCTATTACCACTGCAATTACAGCAAAGAAAAAAATGGCATAAAAAAATACCGACAAAAACTTTTTTATAATATACCAATCTAATTTTTTCAATGGACTTATTTTAATTATAATCGCTTGCTAATCTGTTGTATCATGCTTGTCTTCCAACTGCTATAATCACCGGCAATAATATGTTCTCTTGCTTGACCAACTAACCAAAGATAAAAAGATAGATTTTGAATACTAGCTAATTGCAAGCCTAAAATTTCATCCGCCACAAATAAATGTCGCATGTATGCTTTAGTATAATAGTTACTTAGCTCATTGGGTATACCCGGATCCAATGGAGTAAAATCACTAGCCCATTGTTTATTCTTGATATTAATGACACCCTGACTTGTAAAGATCATTCCATTACGACCATTGCGTGTTGGCATAACACAATCAAACATATCAATACCTAAATCTATTGCTTCTAGAATGTTCCATGGCGTCCCCACCCCCATTAAATACCTTGGTTTATCTTTTGGTAAATTTTCACAACAAAGGGCAGTAAACTCATACATTTCTTCCTGAGTTTCCCCCACACTTAATCCACCAATAGCATTTCCCACTGCATTTTTTGAACTAATATATTCACAAGATGCTTTTCTTAAGTCTTTATATAATCCACCTTGTACAATGGGAAATAAATTTTGTGTATACCCATATTTGTCAGGTGTTTCTGCTAAACGATGTACACATTTATCCAACCATGTATGTGTTAGATCCATACTTTTTCTCACATATTCGTAAGTGCTTGGAATTGGAGGACATTCATCGAAAGCCATAATAATATCAGCTCCAATGGTTCTTTGAATATCCATTACTTTTTCTGGACTAAACAAATGCTTGCTTCCATCGATATGCGATTGGAATATTACACCCTCGGGTTTGATTTTTCTATTATTGGCCAAAGAGAAAACCTGGTATCCTCCACTGTCTGTAAGAATGGGTCTATCCCAACCCATAAATTGATGCAAACCACCAGCAGCTTCTAGCACTTCTAATCCTGGTCTTAAATACAAATGATAGGTATTTCCCAAAATTATTTGGGCTTGTATATCTTGCTTTAATTGTTGTTGAGTAACCGCTTTCACAGATCCAATGGTGCCCACTGGCATGAAGATAGGCGTCTGAATAGTACCATGATCTGTGGTAATAGTTCCAGCCCTAGATGACCCTTTATCGCTTTCTTTTACTAATTCAAATTGTAATGCCGCCATATGGCAAAGGTAAGGTCAAAAACTTTACTTTTGCAGCATGATTAGCCTATCCGTTCTAAGCCCTTATATCCTTATTGCTTTTATAGCCATTATTGCTATTCAAGTGTTCTATTACTTGTTCTTCTTTTTAAGATTAGCTATCTATAAAAAACCCTCCAAAGAGTTTAATGTAGAGCACCCTATTTCAGTAGTGATATGTGCAAGAGATGAGGCAGAAAACCTAGCTAATAATTTGCCTGGGGTCTTGGTACAAAATTATAGTACTACCCATGAAATTGTTTTGGTGAATGATAATTCAGAAGACGAGTCTAAATACTTAATTGAAGAATTTAAAAAATCTTTTAAGAATTTAAATCCCGTTACTTTAACACAGGAAGCTAAAATGATTAGTGGAAAGAAATTTCCCTTATCTATAGGGATTAAATCTGCTAAGAATGAAACCCTATTATTAACAGACGCTGATTGTGTTCCAGCAAGTGAAAACTGGATGAAATTAATGCAGGATGGATATAATGACAATATTGAAATTGTTTTAGGATACGGCGCTTACAAAAAGAAGCCAGGTTTCTTAAATAAATTAATCCGATTTGAAACCTTTCAAACTGCTTTACAATATTTTTCTTATGCATTAGCAGGCATGCCTTATATGGGTGTTGGCAGAAACTTATCTTATAAAAAAGAAGTCTTTTTAAGAAATAAAGGCTTCTCTTCAATTAATCAGATTCCTTCTGGCGACGATGATTTATTTATTAATCAAGTTGCTACTGCAAAAAATACTGCGATAGTGATTGACCATGATGCACATACATTAAGCGAACCTAAGACTAGCTTTAATGCATGGATGAATCAAAAATATAGACATTATACCACTAGCAAATATTATAAGAAATCTCATTCATTTTTATTGGCATTGTATGCTATTAGTTTATTCTTGGTTTATCCAATGACTATTGCTGCATTGATTATTTCTAAAGAATATATTTTAGTAGCTGCTGTATTTAGTTTCAGATTAATTCTACAAGCAACCATCTTAAGAAGTGCCATGAAGAAATTAAACGAATTGGACTTATGGCCTTGGTTTATTGTATTTGATATTTGGTCAATTTTTTATTACTTATTTACCTTGCCAAGCGTATGGAAAGCACCTCAGAAAAACTGGAACTAATAACCAAGTACTTTGCTGATTTTACAGAACAGCAACTACAACAATTAGCAGCATTAGAAGGCGCCTATATCGAATGGAACGCCAAAATAAATGTGATCTCTAGAAAAGATATTGATCATATTTATTTGCACCATGTATTACACTCTTTAAGTATTGCGGCTATTGTTGAGTGGGAGAAAGGCACACAGGTAATTGATATTGGTTGTGGAGGTGGATTCCCTTGCGTACCATTGGCTATCTTCTTTCCTGAAGTACAGTTTTTGGCAGTGGATAGTATTGCCAAAAAATTAAAAGTGGTGGACGCCGTTTGTGAAGCAGCAGGTATTAAAAATATTACAACAAAACATGCAAGAGTAGAAGAAATTAAGAATAAGAAATTTGATTACGCCATCAGTAGAGCTGTTGCGCCATTAAAAGATTTATGGAGATGGGCCGGCCCTATTTTACATAAAAAAACAAATCAACCCAACGGATTGATTTGTCTAAAAGGTGGAGATTTACACCAAGAAATTTCAGAAAGCGGTGTTCGTCCTAAAATGATGTCAATCTATGATATTTTTCAAGAAGACTATTTTAAAGAGAAGTTCATTATTCAAGTGAAGAAATAATTAATTTGGAATCTCGATCTTATTATTACTTCTATTCACATCAGGCATGCGCTGCGATGGGTCGATTTCGATCGCCTTTAATTGTGAAATAGGCTTGCTTATTTCAAAAGTATATGTTGGTGCTGTCCATTGCCATTCTTTATGCGTGATCCAATTAGCATACTCTGCTGGCTTAGCCGCTAACATTAAATCCAATGGCATATAATGCATTTCTTTACTGCCATCCTTATAAGTCACACATACTTCAACTGGCATGGGCATCTTTCCTAGTCTTTGAATACTTAAAATAGCTCCCTTCTCTCCTGCCTGAATATCATTCAAACCATAATCTACCGTTTTAGTACTATTCATCCAATATTCTTTGAACCATTGCAATTGAATGCCAGAGGTTTTCTCTGCTACTCTTGTAAAATCATTCGCATTAGGATGTTTGAATTTCCAAGTGGCATAATAGTTTAACATGGTTTTATCTCTTAAAGAATCGCCAACTATATATCCTAATACTCCTAAAAATGTTGCACCCTTACTATACGCCGCACTGCTATATGCATAGTTTGTATTAAAATGATCGGAGTGGGTGCTCATGGGCTCTTCCAATCCGCTTTTTGCTAATGTATAGTATCCATTATAATTATCATATTGAATATGGGGCAATTGTTCTTTTGCTTTCTCGTTGGATTTAATTATTTGCAATTTAGCTTTCTCATTGATAAAAGGTGATTGTGTTCCATGATTTTCATAATACCAATAAGAAACAGCTTCTTCTGCAAAACTTGTAAAGCCTTCGTCCATCCATGGGTATAAACTTTCATTTGTTGCAAGTACATGTTGATACCAACTATGCAGCCATTCATGAAACACCGTACCGAGACTAGGACCTTTTAATAAAGTTGCCATAGCATATTCCATTCCACCATCACCCCCTTGTATAAAAGAGTATTGAGGATAAGGGTATGCACCAAATTTTTGCTCCATATAAGGCAGCGCTTTTTCTGCTGCCCATAATACATTGGCCCAAGCACTATCAGCTTGTGCATCTTTGCCTTTATAGTATGCATGCAGTGTCAATCCCTTACGCACTTCTTTAGATAAATGTTTAAAATGATCATCTGCTGCCCAAACAAAATCGTGAATATTATTACCCTTGAAATTCCAAGTCTTTAAACCTTGTGCATTAGCTACTGCATTAGGATTTTGTAATACACCAGTAGCTGCAACCATATAGTTTTTGTCTAATGTAAGATTTACATCAAAATTTCCCCATACTCCATGAAATTCTCTTGCTATATATGGGTTCGTATTCCAACCTTGATAATCATATTCTACCATTTTAGGATACCACTGACTCATAGAAAAACGAATTCCCTCTGCATTGTCTCTTCCTGAACGTCTAATTTGTTTTGGAACTTGTGCTTCAAAACTCAAACTCATGCTTACAGAAGCCTTAGGCAAAATGGGCTGTGTCAATACAACTTCCAAAATAGTTTCGTGTTCAATTAATTTCTGTGCCTTACCTGCAATCGTAATTTGTTGTACTCTTTGATAACCAATTTCTGATGGTTGTAATTGTTGAATACGATCTTTCACTCTTCTATCCCAATCTTGCACAGCTTCTTGTCCTAAATTAGTTGCATTGGATGCACTTATTGCACCTCTTCTAAAATTCAATAAATTCTTACCTAATTCTATACTTCTTTTATCCATGGAAGAATTAGGCTGAAAGGCGTTCCAGTATAAATGAAAATATATTTTCCTTAAAGTATCAGGGGAATTATTAGTGTAAACAATGTTTTCAGCTCCCTTCACAATATTGGTTTGCACATCTAGGCTCGCATTTATTTTATAATCTATATGCTGTTGCCAACTATCGGCTTGTGCAAACAAAAAATTTACTGTAAATACAAAAAATACAATAACACTAAATAGCTTCTTCATATGTTTAAATTGAAGAGCTAATTTAAGCAATAAACTAAGATAAATTACTTGTTTTTCCCCTCCACCACAATTACAATTTCGCCCTTAACAGTTTTGGCAGAGAAATGGGTAATTAGATTTTCTAATGTATCTGTGATATTCTCTTCAAACATTTTAGTCAACTCTCTGCTAACTGCAGCTTTTCGGTCTGCTCCAAAATATTCTTTGAATAATTCTAAGGTTTTAACAAGACGCATGGGGCTTTCATAAAAAATCATGGTGCGTTCTTCACTAGCTAATGATTCCATCAATGTTTTCTTGCCTTTCTTTAATGGAATAAATCCTTCGAATACAAAACTAGATGCTGGAAGGCCACTATTGGTTAATGCTGGAACAAATGCAGTTGCACCAGGAAGACTGGTTACTTCTACCCCAGCTGCCTTACAAGCACGCACTAATAAAAAAGCAGGGTCGGAAATACCGGGAGAGCCTGCATCTGTAATGAGTGCTATATTCTTTCCGGCAATTAATTGAGATACTAAATGCTCCACCACCTTATGCTCATTATGCTGATGATAAGGAGTGAGTGGTTTTTGGATATTATAATGCTGTAATAATTTGGAGGAAGTTCTTGTATCCTCACATAAAATAAAATCTACTTGCTGCAATACCTCTACTGCCCTAAAAGTGAAATCTTTGAGATTTCCGATAGGTGTGGGTACTAAATACAACATGATTTTAAATACTAAGCTTGTACGAATTCAATTTCGAAATACTCCATCACAGCATTTGCTAATAATTTCTTGCTTGCATTTTCTGCAATCTCTCTTGCCGCTGATTCATTTGCTGCTTCAATTTGCAAACTGATGTGTTTACCTACTCTTACATCTTGTACACCAGTCATACCTAAATTATGTAAGCCACCTAATACTGCCTTTCCTTGTGGATCTAATAAATCTTTTAAAGGCATGATTTTAATTTGAACTTGGAATACCATGGGTCAATTATTGTGTGATTGTTTTACGATACATCAAAGATACTATGCAATAGCCAATAAAGCCAAATGGGATGGCCCACCATTTAAAAAATACTGCAGAAATAGCCGTTTCCAAACCAACCAAGGCCAATGGCAAAAGCAGCTTTTGCTTGCCAGCCAAGCTTTTCAGAGCCAACATAGGCCTTTTCATTACCATTAAATAACTCACTAACAAAATATACACATACCAAAAAATAGGACTTAATAATAACTTAGAAACAAAGGGCATTTGTGCTTGCCAATACAATAAAGGAAAAGCTGCCGTTAAGATTCCAATCATTGGAATGGGCACTCCTTTAAAATAAGTGGTTTGTTCTGTATCTAAATTGAATCTTCCTAATCGGTATGCTCCTGCCATAGCAATTAAAAATGCAGGTGCTAATAAAATACTTGGACTTGATAATGCATTTACATTATCGGCCAAAGACAATCTTAAAAATTGGAACACAATACATGCAGGTGCTACACCAAAACTTACTACATCTGCTAGTGAATCTAACTGCTTACCTAATTCAGAATTCACTTTTAATAATCTTGCCACAAAACCATCTAAAAAATCTACTAATGCTGCAATAATAATACATACACTCGCAAAGTATAGTTTTTCAGGAATTTCAATAATAATATCCCCTATTTGATCCACAGAAGCTACAGCACCTTTTTGAAAAGTAAATACGATAGCCCAGCAACCAAAAAATAAATTCAAGAGCGTTATTATATTGGGTATATGTTTGCGCATTTTATTTTTTGTTTTTTTTCATTAAAGCCTCTATCTCATCTGCTTTAATGGGGATGTTTTTGAATAAATCTTGATTACCTGTTTTAGTAATCCAGATATTATTTTCAATTCTAACGCCCATTTGCTCCTCTTTAATATAAATGCCTGGTTCTACTGTAAATACCATGCCTGCTTGAATAGGAGCAGTTCTTGTTCCTAAATCGTGCACGTCAATTCCTAAATGGTGCGAGATGCCATGATATAAATATTTGCGATAAGCTCTGTTGTCTGCATCTTCATTTTTAATATCGGATTTAGACAATAAACCTATTTTTAAAAACTGCTTTGTAGCTTCCTCTCCTACTTTATCCGTGTACTTTAAAATAGTAATCCCTGGTTTTAAAATAGACTTTGCATAATCATGTAAATGCAAACATGCATTATACACATCTTTCTGTCTTTTAGTAAACTTTCCATTAACAGGAACAGTTCTTGTTAAATCTGCATTATAACCACCATAGGCTGCACCGAAATCCATTAAAATTAATTCTCCGTCCTTACATTGATTGTTATTGTTTACATAGTGCAATGTCCTAGCATTGTCTCCACTAGCTAAGATACTATGGTATGCAGGGCCTGTTGCTCTTTGACTCAAAAATGAATGATAAATTTCTGCTTCAATCTCGTGCTCATACACGCCTGGTTGTATGAATTTTAGTAATCTTCTAAATGCTACTTCTGTTATATCTATGGCTTTTTGAATTACCTGCACCTCTTCCTTGGTTTTAATGGCTCTTAAATCCTTTAAAATTTTTGCGGCTCTTAGATATTGATGCAATGGATATCTAGATTGCATCTCATCTATGAAACGATATTCACTTGTTCTAACTAAATTATTTTTTCTATCATTTTCATTTGAATCTAAATAAATCGAATCAGCTAAGTGAACCCATGTTTGTAACATTGCATCTAATACATCTGCCCAAACAATTGTTTTCATGCCAGAAATAGCAGTTGCTTCATTTGCCCTTAATCTCTTACCATCCCAAATTTCTTTCAACTCTTGTGGTCTGGTTAATACCAATACTTCTCTATATTTCGGATCTGGATTATTAGGAAATAATATCACCATGGAACCTTCTTGCTCTATACCAGACAACCAAAACAAATCACTGTTTTGTTGAAAAGAGTGCAACGCATCTCCATTCATTGGAAATTCGTCATTGCTTACAAAAATGGCAATACTATTTGGTTGCATTTTTGCAGTAAATCTTTTTCTGTTTTGAATAAAGATGTTAGGGTCCAGTGGCAAATATTTACTCATAGATATATTTTTAAAATATTAGTCGTCTTGCAAGATAATCAAAAAACGCAGTCCTAGGCGATCTTACCCCAGCCAATTTTAGCTTTCTGAGAAATCAAATAGGCTTTTAAGTTGGCATTTTCAGGAGCAGATAAAGTGGGATCCTTTTCACAAATTGCTGTTGCAATTTCTTTGGCTTCTATTAATGTTTGTCTATCGTTGATAATATTAGCTAATTTAAAATTCAAAGCCCCACTCTGTCTTGTTCCATCAATATCACCTGGACCTCTAATTTCCAAATCTTTTTCAGCAATAATAAATCCATCTGTATGGTCACACATTATTTTCAAACGCGCCTTGGCTTCTCTACTTGCTTTTACACTACTTAATAAGATACAATAACTTTGTTCTGATCCTCTACCCACTCTGCCTCTTAACTGATGTAATTGTGATAATCCAAATTTCTCCGAACTCTCTATCACCATAACACTAGCATTAGGCACATTCACTCCCACTTCAATAACAGTAGTGCCAACCAAAATTTGTGTGTCTCCAGAAACAAATCTTTGCATATTGGTTTCTTTCTCGATATTTTTTTGTCTTCCATGTACCATACTTATTTTATAAGTTGGTTCTGGGAAATAACTTTTTACTTGATCATATCCCTGCATTAAATCTTCAAAACTTAATTTTTCACTCTCTTCAATTAATGGATAAACAAAATAAGCTTGTCTTCCTTTTTGAATTTCTGTTTTTACAAAATCCATCACATTGGCTCTAGCAGTTTCAAATCGGTGTACAGTTTTAATGGGTTGTCTTCCAGGAGGCAATTCATCCATCACACTATAATCCAAGTCTCCAAAAGCAGTCATGGCAAGGGTTCTAGGAATAGGTGTTGCCGTCATTACTAAAACATGTGGAGGAATAGTTGCCTTTTTCCAAAGCTGCGCTCTTTGCGCTACACCAAATCGATGTTGCTCGTCAATCACCGCTAGTCCTAGGTTTTTAAATTGTACCACATCTTCAATTATCGCATGCGTGCCAACCACAAAATGTATGGTATCGTCTATTAAACCTTGTAAGATTCTTCTTCTTTCTGCAGTCTTAGTACTTCCAGTCAACAGCGCCACTTCTATAGGCATATCTTTTAACAATTCAGACAGGCCGGCATAATGTTGCTGTGCTAAGATTTCTGTTGGCGCCATCATACAACTTTGATATCCGTTGTCGGCAGCAATTAACATAGCTAATAAAGCTATCATGGTTTTACCACTTCCCACATCTCCTTGCAATAATCTATTCATTTGATAACCTCTTGCAGTATCTTGCCTAATTTCTTTGATCACTCTTTTCTGCGCACCTGTTAATTCAAATGGCAAATAGTTATTGTAGAAATTATTAAAAAAATCGCCCACTACTTCGAAACGATGTCCTCTGCTATTTTTATGTCGATCTATTTTGATTAAATTCAACCTTACTTGCGCAATCAATAATTCTTCAAAAACCAAACGCTTCAATGCCTTTTTGTATAATTCTTGAGATTGAGGAAAATGAATTTGTCTATAAGCTTCCCATCTGCTTAATGTATCTTTTAAAACAGAAATAGGTAAATTTTCTGGCAAGTCTCTTTCACTAATTTGCATAAAAAGCGCTTGGGTTAATTTCCCAATTTGCTTTCCATTTAATCCTCTGGACTTTAGTTTTTCAGTAGATGGATAAACTGGTTCCAAAACTGATTTCTGACCTGCAGTTGCAGCAACATATGCTTCTATTTCTGGATGAACAATTTGCGCTCTTCCGTTAAAGAAGCTCACTCTTCCAAATACAATATAAGTTTGGCCTTCAACTAATTGTTTTTGGACCCAATTAATTCCCTGAAACCAGGCCAATTCTATTTGACCACTAGCATCCCTTAATTGGCTAACCATTCGCTTGGATCGCTTCTCCCCCAGAATTTCCATCCCCATTAAATCACCTCTTACTTGAACAAAATCTTGGTCTGGGGTAATTTGGGCAATGGGAGTCACCTGCGTTTTGTCGATATGCCTGTGAGGAAAATGGTTTAAAAGGTCTCCAAAAGTGTATAAATTAAGCTCTTTTTTAAGCATATCCGCCCTTAGAGGGCCTACACCCTTGAGGTATTCGATAGGACTAGATAAAAGAGTGGATTGGCTCAAGCTTATTTTTTTTGGGATTGGGTACAAATATCCCAAAAAGATGGCAAAAAATGGGGTCTTGTTTCATTATCTTCGCACAGCTATGGAAAAGGAAATTGTATTAAGTGGAATTAGGCCTACAGGCTTTCTACATTTGGGAAACTATTTTGGCGCTATGCGTAATTATGTGCGCATGCAAGATGAATTTAATTGTTACTTTTTTGTGGCTAACTGGCATAGTTTAACTACCCATCCAGATACCAAAACTTTACAAGAAAGTGTATTAAGAGTGGTGGCAGAAAATATTGCTTGCGGATTAGATCCAGAAAAAGTGTCTTTATATGTTCAAAGTGATGTGCCAGAAATTGCAGAATTGTATTTGTATTTAAATATGCTGGCTTATAAAGGTGAGTTAGAAAAGACTACCACTTTTAAAGACAAAGTACGCATGCAACCAGAAAATGTAAATGCAGGATTATTAACCTACCCTGTTTTGCAAGCAGCGGATATTTTAATTCATCGTGCAGTGAAAGTACCTGTTGGAAAAGACCAGGAACAAAATTTAGAGATGGCAAGAAATTTTGCAGAAAGATTCAACCATCGTTATGGTGAGACTTTTCCACTACCTTATGCATTTAATTACAATAGCGAATTAGTAAAGATCTTAGGATTAGATGGCAATGGCAAAATGAGTAAGAGTGAAAATCAAATGACCACTTTGTTTTTAGCAGATGAAGATGATTTGATTCGCAAAAAAGTAATGAAGGCAAAAACAGATCAAGGACCTTTAACTCCCAACTCGGTTAAACCAGATTACATTCAGAATTTATTCACTTTAATGGGTCTAGTAAGTACTGCAGATACCGTTAAAAAGTTCGAAGACGATTTTAACAATAGCAGCGAAGGAAATTGTATCATCCGTTATGGTGATATGAAAAAACAATTAGCAGAAGATATGGTTAATTTTATTAACCCTATACGATCTAAGGCCGCAGACTTACAAGCAAACAAAGATTTACTTTTAAAAATAATTCACCAAGGCGCAGATAAAGCAAGAGCAAGTGCCTCCGCTACGCTCACTAAAGTTAGAAATGCAGTTGGCATGAATTATTAAAATTATTACCCTTAATTAGATATCCAAATCATATGGCAAAAGCAGCAGCACTTAAAAAACCGAAGCACGTAGCAATCGCTGGTAATATCGGAGCAGGAAAAACAACTTTAACAGAAGCATTGAGCAAGCATTATCGCTGGATTCCTCAATTCGAAGATGTTGATCATAACCCGTATTTATCTGACTTCTACGATGATATGCCTCGTTGGAGTTTTAATTTGCAGATCTATTTCTTACATGGTAGATTAAACCAAATTTTGGATATTCAAAACGGTACAGAAACAGTCATTCAAGATAGAACCATTTATGAAGATGCTAATATCTTCGCACCCAACTTGCACGAGATGGGATTGATGAGCAAGCGTGATTTTGATAATTATTTTTCTTTTTTCACCACGATTAAATCTATGGTGCAGCCTCCGGATTTATTAATATATCTAAAATGCTCTGTACCTACTTTGGTAGCTCAAATCCAAAAAAGAGGAAGAGAATATGAAGAAAATATCAGACTAGACTATTTAAAGAAACTAAACGATTTTTATAACAAGTGGATTGAAAACTATAAGGAAGGTCCTTTATTAGTAATTGATTGTGATAAAAATAAGTTTGGCGAAAACGAAGAAGACCTTGGTGAAATTATTAGTAAGGTTGACGGTATGTTGTATGGCCTATTCTAGTTGATTACTTTTTAAAAGATTTTACGAGATGAATAAAATTACACCAGAACTTTTAGAAGCATTTAAAGCCATTGTAGGAGCAGAATATACTTTTACAGATACAGAGAGCTTTGAGAAATATGGCAAAGACGAAACTGAAAGATTGCATTACAATCCAGAAGTGGTTGTTAAGCCAAAGAATGCAGAAGAGATTAGTGCTTTAATGAAATTATGTAATCAACATCTAATCCCTGTTACACCAAGAGGTGGCGGCACTGGATTAAGTGGTGGCGCCTTACCCCATTTAGGAGGTTTAGTGATTGCCATGGAGCGTTTCAATAAAATTATAGAAATTGACGAAAGAAATTTACAAGTAACTACAGAGCCTGGTGTTATCACAGAAGTATTACAAGACGCTGTTAAAGCAGTGCATTTATTTTATCCTCCAGACCCAAGTAGCAAGGGCTCTTGTTTTATAGGAGGTAATATTGCAGAGAACTCTGGTGGGCCAAAAGCAGTTAAATATGGCGTAGTAAAAGACTATGTATTAAACTTGGAGATTGTTACTCCGACTGGAGATATTATTTGGACAGGTTCAAATGTTTTAAAAAATTCTACTGGCTATAACTTAACACAACTACTAGTTGGTAGTGAGGGTACATTAGGTATTGTAACAAAGATTGTTTTAAAATTAATTCCATTACCTAAGTTTGATTTATTAATGCTTGCTCCTTTTACCAATCTTGAAAAAGCAAGTGAAGCAGTAAGTGCTATTTTTAGAGCCGGTATTACACCAAGTGCAATGGAATTAATGGAAATTGATTCTATAAAGATTGTGAGCAAGATGGTGGACAGCACCGCCTTCCCTGTTACGGATGATATTGCCGCACATTTAATTATTGAAGTAGATGGCAATAATATGGATGTGTTGATGGGAGAAATGGAAGCCATTGCAGAAGTATTGACACAGTTTGACGCTGGAGAGATTTTCTTTGCAGACGATGCACAGCAAAAAACGGAGTTGTGGAAATTAAGGAGAAGAGTGGCGGAAGCCGTGAAGAGTGTTGGTTATACTATCGAAGAAGATACTGTGGTACCAAGAGCTGAATTACCAAAATTAGTGAAAGGTGTTAAAGCATTGGGTGCACAATATGGTTTTCATGCAGTTTGTTATGGCCATGCAGGTGATGGCAATTTACATATTAGAATCAACCACCCTACTATTAAAAACAGTCATGGTAGTGAAGAAATGACCAATATTTTAAAAGAGCTATTTGTTTTAGTGAGCAGCTTAGGCGGCACTATCAGTGGCGAACACGGCATTGGATTAATTCAAAAACCTTATATGCCGGTTGTTTTTAAAGATGCATCTTTGGAAATTATGAAAGGCATAAAAAAGGCTTTTGATCCAAATAATATTTTGAACGCTGGAAAAATTTTCGATTTAAACTAATCATAATGTCCATTAAACATTTCCTTATACTTTTCTTATTGGGTAGTACTGTACAGTCAACTGCTCAAAATACTGTAATTGAAACCAGTAAATTAGTTGCTCCAGAAAAACCATGGATGTTAGGTGGTGGACTGGTATTAGGTGGTGGTACTGGATCTTTTCAAATTGGCTTAAACCCGGAATTAGTTAAATCTTATAATGATTACATAGATCTTGGTGTAATTACCAATATTTATTACAGCTCTTTTAGATCTGTAGCTTCATATGATGGCATTAATGCAAAGTACCATAAAACACAATTTGGTTTAGGTGGTTTTGCAAGAGTATGGCCAGTGTCTGAATTCTTTTTGCAAATACAACCTGAATATAATTGGACATGGTCAAATCAAAAAGACTTAGTGAATGGTATTTCTAGAAATGTAAATGTAAGTACAACAAGTGTATTAGCTGGTATTGGGTATGGCAAAAGAACAGAGAATGGTTTTTCTTATATGAGCATCATGATTGACTTAGTGAACTCTCAACAATCGCCTTATGGTATGGGGCAATTAAGACCTCAGCCCATTTTTAGAGCAGGCTTTGGATTGCCTTTGCGTATGGCTAAGAAAAAATAGTCACTAATTCTTCCCTATTATTACAAATGATAAATCTATACCTTGATTTGTCATACAAGAATCCATTGTCTTCCATTTTTTGAATCATTTCTATTAATGGATTATAAAATCCTTCGAAATTATAAAGAACAATTTTCTTTTCGTGGATACTTAAGTTATTCCAAACCAACATTTCAAATAATTCGTCAAATGTGCCTAGCCCTCCTGGCAAAGCCACAGCAAGATCACATTTTTCATACAATAATAGTTTTCTAGCATGCATGGTTTCTGTGACAATTAGTTCTGTCAGGCCATTATGTTGCGCCTCCCATTCCAACAATAATTTAGGTATTATGCCAATTACTTTACCCCCTTTCTCCAAACAGCCATTAGCCACTTCTCCCATTAATCCTCTATTACCTCCACCATATACCATTTGGATTCCCTTTTCTGCTATAATTGCACCAATTTCTCTAGCTTCTTTTGCAAATGAAGGATTATCTCCAGATTTGGATCCACAAAAAATAGTAATAGCCGTTGGTTTCATATAAAGAGATTTAAATCGATACACAAAATAGTCATTTAATTGAAACTTTCTTATTACTTTGCCATTACTAATTTACCCAACATGAGTGCACCTTTATTATTCTTATTTATTGTCATTTATTTTTTGATTTTGCTTGGTGTTGCAAAAATTACTGGAAGAAATAGTAATAATATGTCTTTCTTTATTGGCAATAAAAATAGTAACTGGATGTTGGTGGCTTTTGGCATGATTGGCACTTCTTTAAGTGGTGTAACTTTTGTAAGTGTGCCAGGAGCAGTGGGCAGAGATGCATTTCATTATTTACAAATTACCATTGGCTATTTGATAGGTTATTTATGTATTGCTTATATTTTATTGCCTATCTATTACAAACTAAACCTGACCTCTATTTATAATTTTCTTGAAACCAGATTAGGATTTAAAGCTTATAAAACGGGTGCATCTTTCTTTGTATTATCAAGAACACTTGGTGCTACTGCAAGATTGTATTTAGTAGTAAAAATTTTACAAGTATTTATTTTGGACAGTATGGGTGTACCTTTTTGGGGGACTACATTAGTTATATTGGCAATGATATTATTGTATACTTATGAAGGCGGTGTAAAAACAATTGTTTGGACAGATACACTACAAACTTCAGGTATGTTATTGGGTTTAATTATCTGTAGCGTATACATACTTTCTAGCATGGATTTTACTGCAATGCAAGCATATACGGCAATGCAATCAAGAGGCTATGCAACTATTTTTGAAACAGACGTAAATAGCAAGTCTTTTTTCTTAAAGCAAATTATTGGAGGAGCTTTTGTTACTTTAACTATGACAGGATTAGATCAGGAAATGATGCAAAAAAACATTTCTGTAAAGACATTGAAAGACGCACAAAAAAACATGATCACTATTGGCATCACCATGCTATTGGTAATTAGTATGTTTTTATTCTTGGGTGGCTTATTGCACATTTATGCAAGAATGCTAAACGTTTCAGCAGTTGGGGATGATCTATTCCCTGCATTGGCATTAAACCATATGCCTCCCTATTTATCTATCATTTTCATATTGGCATTAATTTCTGCTTTATTCCCAAGTGCTGATGGCGCCATTACTGCATTAACTTCTAGTTTCTGTATCGATATTTTAGGAATGCAAAGAAACCAAGAATGGGACGAGGCTAAGAAGAAAAAAATAAGACAAACCGTACACTTAAGCTTTGCCTTAATTTTCTTAATTATTGTAATGGTATTTAAATGGATCGACAATAAGAGTACCATTGATTTACTCTTAAAAATTGCTTCCTATACCTATGGACCTTTATTAGGTTTATTTGCTTTTGGCATCATTACGAAAAGAACAATCAACGACAAGTGGTCCCCGATTCCTTGTTTCATAGCACCCATTATTTGTTTGATACTAGATAAATACCAGGTAGCACTATTAGGCAATTTCAAAATTGGACAAGAACTTCTGATCATCAATGGTTTAATAACTTTCATAGGTTTATGGCTAATTTCAAAGCCTGGTATCAAAAAAATATAGACCTTTGCGCATGGACTTGATACATCCCAAAGCGAACGATTATGTAGATCAATATAGCAATGCTACCCCCCAACATTTAAAAGCTATGTATGAAGCCATTTTGGCCGAGCATCCACATGCCCATTTGCAAAGCAACTGGAATCAAGGTGGTTTCTTAGCCTTTATGAGTAAAATGCTTCAGCCCAAATACATTATCGAAATTGGCACATTTAATGGATTTAGTACCCTATGTCTTGCCGAGGGTTTGTCAGAGGGAGGTCAATTGGATACTATAGAAATCAGAGAAGAAGATGCTAATAGAGCGAAGGGATATTTTAATCAATATGGACATGGTAAAAATATACAACAGCATATTGGAGATGCTAAAACAATCATCTCAGAGCTGCCCCAATTATTTGACCTTGCCTTTATTGATGCAGATAAAACCGGTTACATTGATTATTATACCCTTTTAAAGCCCAAAATGAGCCCAAATGGTATTATTATTGCAGATAATACACTATTTCATGGCGAAGTGTTAGAAGAGAAAATTAGTGGTAAAAGTGCCAAAGCTATTCAAGCATTTAATGAAATGGTGGCTGCCGATAGTGAAACCGAAAAACTAATCTTAACCATTAGAGACGGACTAACCCTGATCAGAAAAAAATAATATTATGATGAAGCAATGTTTATGGATTCTTTTATTGGTGATGTGTATTCAAACTGCCAATGCACAATCTGAATCTACAGTTGTATACATAGAGCAATATAAAAAAATTGCTGTCCAAGAAATGAAGCGTACAGGCATACCTGCTTCGATCACTTTAGCACAAGGTATTGTCGAATCTAATAGTGGCGAAAGTAATTTAGCTAAAAAATTCAATAACCATTTTGGTATTAAATGTAAATCTGATTGGAAAGGGGAAACTACTTTTCAGGATGATGACACAAAACAAGAATGCTTTAGAGTATATCCATCTGCAGTAGCATCTTTTAAAGATCATTCTGATTTTTTAAAGAACAGACCTAATTATGCTGCTTTATTTACATTAGACCCAGTGGATGATAGTGCTTGGGCTTATGGATTAAAAAAGGCAGGTTATGCTACAGCAAGTGATTATCCTAGAAAACTCTTGAAAATTATTGACGACTACGAATTGTCTCAATACAATTTTCCAGAGCTTGATAATGAGGAGGCTGATACACCTATAATTGAAAAGCCCTTGATTAAGTCTCCAGTAATGAAAGTAGTTACTGATACTCCAATTCTTAAAAAAGATTCTATTATTACAAAAGAAATATTACCTGTAGTAAAAACAGATTCAATTGTAAAAACAGACAGTATAATTGATACGGCTATCACACCAAAATACACACAAGCGCAAATTTTTGCTGCTGACAGTTCTACTATTGCTTTGTCAAAAGTAAATGGCATTAGTGCTAATAATAATGCAGCTTCAAATGATATACCCAAGATGAAGGGATTAGAGATTAGCAAGGATACTGTCAAGCAAGTATTATTTACGATTACTAAGAAAAAAGTGATCAACTACCCTAAAGAGAAATTTAAGATAAATCAAGTGCCAGTTATTTGGGCGAAAGCTGGTAGCTCTTATTTGCAAATTGCACAGATGCATAAAATTTCTTTGTATAAATTATTTGTTTACAACGATATTCAAGAAGCCGATATAGTAGAAAAAGACCAACTTGTTTTCTTATCAATAAAAAGAAAATCTGGTAAAAAGAGCATACATACTGCTAAAGAAGGCGAGACGCTTTATGAAATTAGTCAAAACGAAGGTATTCAATTAAGTTACTTACTAGCTTATAATAAAAACCTACCGAAAGGTAAATTGAAAGAAGGTGCTATTGTTTTATTATTTAAACCAAAAGAAACCAAACCAGAACCTAGTTTAAGACAGGTTTCTTTTAAGATTGAATTCAATATTTTTAAACGTCTTTTCAAGAAAAAGAAAAAATAATACACTGCTATGTCTTCTATAAAAGTTTTAGATAAAGAATTTGTACCTTATTTAAGTGAAGCTTCTATTCAAGAAAAGATCACCGAACTTGCTATAGTTCTCAATAAAGAATACGAAGGCAAGAAGCCTATATTTTTATCTATTTTAAATGGTTCTTTTTTATTCACCGCTGATCTATTTAAGCAAATCACCATTGAGGCGGAAGTTTGTTTTATTAAATTAGCCTCTTATAAAGGAACCACTTCTACTGGCAATGTAATTACCGCTATCGGATTAGATGCTAATGTTAGAGATAGACATATTATTATATTGGAAGACATCATAGATACTGGAAAAACCTTACACCATTATTTACCTCAATTAGAAAGCCAACAACCTGCAAGTGTAAAGATCGCAGTATTACTTAATAAGAAAGAAGCTTTGGCCTTCCCTGTGAAAGTGGATTATAGTTGTTTTGATATACCTAATAAATTTGTAGTTGGATACGGATTAGATTATGATGGTTTAGGAAGAAATTCAAAAGAAATTTATCAATTGAAATAATAAATAAAGGGGGGTAACTTTTGTACCCCCTTTATTTATTACTTAAACGCATCCTTTACTTTTTCATAAAAACTCTTCTCCCCTTTTGTTGGTTTAGGTTGAAAGTTTTCACTCTCTTGCATTTTCTCCAACATTGCTTTTTCTTCATCAGATACTTGCTGAGGCGTCCAGATATTTACATGTATTAATTGATCCCCTCTTCCGTAACCTTGTACTTCAGGGAAACCTTTACCTTTTAATCTAAACATCTTTCCACTCTGCGTGCCTGCAGGAATTTTAATTTTTGCTCTTCCGTCAATTGTAGGCACTTCTACATTGGTTCCAAAAATCGCATCTGGAATAGTGATATATAAATCAAAAGCTACATTATTTCCATCTCTATGTAAAAATTCATGTGGCTCTTCTTCAATCATGATAATCAAATCTCCAGACATACCACCTCTTTCTCCTGCATTTCCTTTACCAGACATGCTTAATTGCATGCCATCACTTACACCTGCTGGAATGTCTATTGATATTGTTTCTTCTCCATATACTCTACCTTCTCCTTTACAAGATCCACATTTTGCAGTCACTGTACTTCCTTCTCCACTACATGTTGGACAAGTATTCACCGTTTGCATTTGACCTAAAAAAGTATTGGTCACTTTCTTTACCTGACCAGAACCTTTGCAAGTTCCACAGGTTTGCATACTATCTTTATCTTTTGCTCCATTACCACCACATGTAGTACAAAGTACATGCTTCTTTACTTTAACCTGCTTATTAACTCCGTTAGCAATTTCTTCGAAATTCAATTTTAATTTGATGCGCAGATTGCTTCCTCTTTGTCCTCTTGCTCTAGCGCCACCTCTTGATCTTCCACCACCACCACCAAAGAAACTACCAAATGCATCGTCTCCAAAAATATCACCAAACTGACTGAAGATATCATTCATATCCATACCACCACCGCCATGGAAACCTCCACCACCGCCAGTGCCAGGACCGAATGCTTGATGACCAAAACGATCATACTTTGCTTTTTTATCAGCGTCACTTAAAATTTCGTAGGCTTCTGCAGCTTCTTTAAATTTTTCTTCAGCTGCTTTATCTCCAGGATTTCTATCTGGGTGAAATTGCATTGCCACTTTACGGTAGGCTTTTTTAATTTCATCCGCAGAAGCAGATTTGCTTACTCCTAGAATTTCGTAAAAATCTCTTTTTGACATAATACTTTTTTTATTTGCCTACTACCACTTTAGCGAATCGAATAATTTTATCATTTAATAAATAACCCTTGGTTACTTCATCCACCACTTTGCCTTTCATATCATCAGGTACTGGTATCTCTGTAATTGCTTCATGTAATTCAACATCAAATATTGCATTAACACTTTCCATCGCTTTCAATCCCTTGGATTGCATAATGGCTCTAACCTTATTAAATACCAATTGAATACCCTCTTTTTGTAAAGCAATATCATCAGTGCTAGCTAATTGCTTCTCCGCTCTATCACAATCATCTAATACCTCCAACAAAGAAACAATTACATCCTTGCCTGCTGTTTGAATAAGATCCATACGCTCTTTTGCAGTTCTTCTCTTATAGTTGTCAAATTCGGCCATTAAGCGCAAGTATTTGTCCTTTTGCTCTGCCAGCTCTGCCTGAGCCTGCTCTAGTTCGCTCAATGGATTTTGAGTGGTTTCTGCCTCATTTTGAGGGATTTGTTCCTCATTTGACACATTCCCTTCGTTAGGCTCCTGATTCAATACTGTCTCTTCCATAGGTTTATATTATTGCAAATATCTTCCAAAAATATTGCCAAAGCAATAAATAGGGCAAAATTGGCAGAAAACAGGCTTAAAATGAACAAGTTGTCACCTATTTGCTGCCTATCTTTGCGCCATGACTAAAGTGTATTTAAAGCGTAAAATTTCCCAAAGAATTGCCCTTGGACATCCTTGGATCTTTAACAACGAAGTAGAGAAGATTGTTGGACCTGTTACCGCCGGCGATATTGTAGAAGTTTACTACTCAGATGAGCAATTTGCTGGCCGTGGTTATATTAACCCAGCCTCTCAAATTATTGTAAGATTATTGACTAGAAAAAAAGAAGAGATCAATCCAGATTTCTTCTT
>JBJOIU010000034.1:0-23739 GCA_046046935.1 Bacteroidota bacterium | reverse complement strand
GTAGTGGGTGCTATAAAAGTAATTCAAGCAGCATTTCCTTCATTAAAAAATGCACCACAAGCTTCTATCGTTTTGTTCTCAACAGTAGCTGTTCAATTAGGGTTAAATTTTCATTCTCTGGTTGCTGCTTCAAAAGGCGCCATCGAAGGTTTAACTAGATCCTTAGCTGCCGAACTTGCTCCAAAAATTAGGGTGAATGCCATTGCCCCTTCTTTAACCAATACACCATTAGCAGCCGCTCTTTTGAATTCAGATCAAAAAATGGAAGCAAATGCCGAAAGACATCCTTTAAAAAGAGTGGGCACTCCAGAGGACATTGCCTCAATGGCTGCCTTCCTTCTAAGCCCAAAAACAAGCTGGATCACTGGCCAAATCCTCTCTGTGGATGGCGGAATGGGCTCACTTAAATAGTTCATTTACAGTTTGTTGAACAAATAATAACTAACGTAAGTAAAATTTTCAACATTTCCCTTAACTATTTGTTAACATATAGTCTAAGTTTTTGTAACTTAGAGGCTTAAGTAAAACAAAAAGCAAATGAAGAAAATTGTAACCTCACTCTTCTTGGCTGTTTTAGTATTTGCAACTGCAAGTGCTCAAGTACGTTCTGTAACCGGTTCGGTTAAAGACGACAAAGGCGTTGCTGTAGCTTATGCAACAGTGAAAGTTAAGGGTCAATCATCAGCAGTTGTAGCTGATGCTAATGGTAACTTCAAAATTAATGCTGCTGCAAGTGCAAGCTTGCAAGTAAGTGCAACTGGTTTCGCTTCTACAGAGGTGAAAGCTGCGTCTGCAACTTTAAGCATTGTTTTGAATCGTCAAGTTGACGCATTAAATGATGTAGTAGTTACCGCTCAAGGTATCCGTAAGAAAGCAAAAGAAATCGGATATTCTTATGCAAAAGTATCTAACGACGAAATTACAGTAGGACGTTCTCCTCAGTTAACTCAAGCCTTAGCGGGTAAAGTTTCTGGTTTAGCGGTATATACTGTAAACAATAGCGTTGATCCTTCAGTTAAAGTTGTATTACGTGGTTACCGTTCATTAACTGGTAACAACGAAGCTTTAGTAGTAATCGATGGTATGCAAACTACCTCTACTGCTTTAGCAACTATCAACCCACAAGACGTTGAAAGCGTTTCTATCTTAAAAGGTGGTCAAGCTGCAACATTGTATGGTTCTGCGGGTGTAAACGGTGCTTTAGTTATCACAACTAAGCAAGGAGCAAAAGGTAAATTAAAAGTAGCGTTCTCTAACGCAACAAACTTTGAAGACATTAGCTTCTTACCTTCTTTCCAAAACAAATACGGTTCTGGTTCTCAATACTATCCATATAGTTTTGGTGAAGCTGGATACAATGCAGATCCTGTATTCCGATCTAAAGAAAACTGGAGACCTTATGAAAACCAACAATATGGTGATGCTTATGATGGCAGCCCTCGTATTGCAGGTAGAGTATTGCAAGATGGTTCTAGCTTAATCATCCCTTATGCTGATGTGCCAAATGTACGTCGCAGAAGTTTTGATAAAGGTATTTCAATCAATAACCAAGCAAGTTTCCAAGGTGGTGACGAAACAGGTAGTTACTACTTGTCAGTGGAGAATCAAAAAATCAACGGTATTGTTCCTGGTGATGTAAGTGATAGAACTGGTGTTCGTGTTAAGTCTACAAAAGAGTATGGTAAATTATCTACTACTTTTAATGCAGCTTTCACACAAATCGCTTATGACAGAACTACTTCTGATTTCCAAAACGATATCATCAACACAGCATCTTGGGTAGATTTAACAACTATGAGAGATTGGAGAACAAATAAGTTCGCTAATCCAAATGGTTATTATAATGACTACTATAACAACCCTTATTTCAACAAGGATATTAACCGTGCAAGATATAAGGATGCAAACTTTACTGGTAACTTTGATGTAACTTATAAAGTAGCTGAGTGGATGAGCTTATATAACAGATTAGGTATTATGAACAACTCTCGTACTGGTAAGAACACTACAGAGAAATTCACATACTCTGATTGGGCTAAGAAAAGTGCATACATTCCTGAGCCATATACACACGAAGATGATTACCCAGGTATCTACCGTGCCATCTCTGATGTATTAGGTAGAGTGAACGATTACTCTTCAACAGAAAATGTATTGAACAATGAATTCCAAGCTAGATTAGCGAAAGATCTTGGTGTTGTACAAAACAAATTAACTTTAGGTTATAGCTTGTACCAACGTTATACTAAAGCTATTTCTGTATCTTCTAGTTCTATCGTTGTACCTGATGTGTACAATATCGATAACAGACAAGGTAACTTAGCTGGCTCTGAGTCTAATACTACAGAGCGTAAGATTGGTTACTATGCCGATTTGAATACAAATATCAAAGACATGGAGTGGATCAACTTGAATGTGACTGGTCGTTATGATGCGACTTCTCGTTTCTTCAAGCCAACAAGATCTACTAATCAATATTCTTATTTCTATTATGGTGCTGCTGTATCTTTCATTTTGACAGATGCGATACCTAGTTTAAAGAGCAATATTTTAAACTATGCTAAATTACGTAGTTCTTATAACAAGAACGGTAATGATAATATTCCTTTATACGGTTTAGATTTAGCATTTGCTAACGGTGCTAACTTCCCTTATGGTTCTAACGTAGGTTTAACAGTAGGTAATACTTTACCTGATGCTAATTTAAAGCCTGAGTTTGTAACTGCATTGGAATTTGGTGGTGAATTTAGCTTATTGAAGAACAGAGTTAACTTAGATTTATCTTGGTATGACCAATCTTCTGTAGGTCAAGTATTATCAGTTAAAGTACCTAACTCTACAGGTTTCTCAAACTTGTTAATCAACGTAGGTGAAGTGAAAAACTATGGTTATGAAGCAGATTTAAAAGTTCAAATCTTACGTAACACAGCTGTGAAGTGGGATGCGAATGTTAGATACTCTTATAACGATAATAAAGTAGAAAGTTTATATCCAGGTATTACAGCATTTGCTTATGGTGGATATTCTTATGCAACTTCAAACGTAATCTTAGGAGAGCGTTTCCCAATGTTAAAAACAAACGGTTATTACTGGAATGCTGATCATACATTAAGAAGAGTAAGTCCTACAACTGGTTACCCAGTTCAAAATACTGCTTTGACTAATCGTGGTGGTACATTACCTCGTGATATGGTTGGTTTAGGATCTTCTGTATCTTATAAAGATTTCAGATTCTCTTTCAACTTTGAATACCGTGGTGGAAACATCATGTATGCAGACTTAGGTCGTCAGATGACATTTACTGGATCTGGTTCTTGGACAGAAAACAGATTAGATCAAGTATTTGCTAATTCTTACTACTTAGATGCATCAGGTGCTGAAGTAGCAAACACAACAGTGAAAGTTCGTGAACCAGAGTATGCACTTTGGGTAAACAACTACCGTTTGATTGCTGAGAACTTCGTTACACCAGGATGGTTTATTAAATTAAGAGACGTTAACTTGTCTTACTCTTTACCATCTGAATTGGTAAAAAAATCTAAGATCTTCAGTGCAGCAAATATTGCTATCTACGGAAGAAACTTATTTACAATTGTAGACAAGGCAAACATGTACACTGACCCAGAGTTCAGTTACACTTCAGGTAATGGTTTAGGTATTTCTAATACCGCTCAAACACCTCCAGTGCGTCAGTACGGTTTCAACGTAAACTTTGTATTTTAATCACCACAACTAAAAATATACAGATATGAAACTTTACAAAATATATATCGCAGCGTTTTTGGTACTTGTGGGAACAGGTTGTAAAAAAGACTTCTTAGATGTCAATACCAACCCTAACGCACTTCCAACAGCGACTCCAGCGTACGTATTAGCGAACGCTATTAATACATCTGCTTCTTCTTTAGTAGGTGTAAATGAAACTGGTATGTTCTGGTCTGGTCATTGGACTCAGTCTAATGGTTATATCATCAGTACTACTTTGTTTGCTTACAACTTCACCAACGGTGATTTTAACTATTGGGATGGAACGTATGATAACTTATACGATTACCAATATGTAATTAACAATGCAAAAGATGCTGGTCAAGAGTTCACAAAAGGACCTGCAAAAATTATGCAAGCTTTTAACTTTCAAAAGTTAGCTGACTTGTATGGTAACATTCCTTTTTCTGAAGCATTAAAAGGTGTGGATGCATTGGCTCCAAAATTTGATGATCAAAAAGCAGTTTATGAAGGTTTAATTACTTTGTTAGATGCTGGTATTGCAGATGTGAAAGCAAATCCAATTCCAAGTGCATTTACATCTTCTGATGTTTTATTCAAAGGAAGTTCTTCAAACTGGATCAAATTTGCTAACTCTTTGAAATTGCGTATTTTAATGCGTCAATCTAGAATTAGCGGAAGAGATGCTTATATCGTTGCTGAATTAAATAAGACTATCGCTGAAGGTACTGGTTTCTTAACTACAGCTGATGCTGGTGTTAACCCAGGTTATACTCCTTCTGCTGGTCAAATCAATCCTTTCTATGACACTTATGGTTATAGTGAGACTGGTGCTAGAAGAGCAAACAATAACTGGCCTCGTTTTACTGAATTCACTGTTAACTCTTTAAAGAATACAGGTGATACAGTTCGTATGAAGCGTTTAATGTATGCTGGTGGTAACGAAGATGGTGCTAACCCAGGTGTAAGCTTGAAGCCTGAAATTAATGATAACTACGTAGGTGTGCCTTTTGGATCTAGTGCTGGTTTCTTACCTGCATTAACTTCAGCTCCTGGCCCTGCTGTATTAGTTAAAGGTGCTTACAACAAGCCTTTCATCATCTTAACTGCTGCTGAAGTTCAATTGAACTTAGCTGAAGCTAAGCAACGTTATGCTTCTGTAAACTTAACAGGAACTGCTCAATCATACTTCGAAGCTGGTGTTAAAGAATCTTATAGAGCTTTAGGCGCAACTGCATCTGATGCAACAAGATTATTAGCTAGTGGTGTTGATTTAGTAGACTTCACTGCTTCTACAGATAAATTAAAAGCAATCGCTTATCAAAAGTGGATGGCTTTGGCTTTATTTAATGGTTTAGAAGCATGGTCTGAATACCGTAAAAACGGTTTCCCTGTAACTCCACAATCTAAGAACTACGTAACTGATGCAAGAAGACCAGTTCGTTTATACTACCCTGGAACTGAATTAGGTTCTAACGGTGCGAATGTAAACGCTCAAGGTACTATCGACCCATTATCATCTCGTTTGTTCTGGGATGTTGACTAATAAAATTAGTTAATCAATTATACGAAGAGGCCCCGCAATTTGCGGGGCCTCTTTATGTTTATAAGAACTTTGTTTCTATTCTATATTCTTGGAAATTTGATCCAATACCATAAAAGCAGTTTCTGCCATCTTATTCCCTTTATTGTCAAGTAAAGGATTGATCTCTGTAAATTCAATGCATTTTACTTTACCTGTATGTTGAAACTGTGTGATAATTTCAACAATTTCGTTTGGATTAAAACCAGAAGGAACAGGGGTCCCAGTACCATAAGATATCTGATCACAATCCATAGAGTCCACGTCAAAGCTAATATATAAGATCTCACAAGTACTTAGTAGTTGAATCGCTTCATTGACACAGTTGGTTAAGCCCTTGTACCTTAATTCTTCTACAGTATAGTATTTTATTTGATTGTCCTCAATTACTTTTTTCTCAGCTTCTTCATAATCTCTGATACCAAAATAAATAAGATCAGAAGAAAGCATTTTAGCACCTTCTATACCAATATTTTTCATCTTGTACCACTGTAATAAAGTTGCCTCATCGGGTTGATTGATTTGATATTGCATATTATCTAAACCCATTGCAGCAGCTAAAGGCATCCCATGAATATTGCCTGAGGGAGAAGTAAAGGGGGAATGAATATCGGCATGTGCATCTAACCAGATAACACCAATCCTTGTATGCGGATTAGCGGCTTTAATACCACTGATAGTGCCTAATGCAGAACTATGATCACCCGATAAAACAATTGGCATATTGCCAATCAATAAATTACTACTCACTGCATTGGCCACTCTTTCGCATTGTTGTACCACATGTTCAATACGCTTGGCAAAATTATTAGTGTTCTTTTGGTAAATGGTTTCGTTATGCGTTTCTACATCTTCATAAGCATGTTTATTAAAATAATCATTGCCTGAATTGATAGCAGCAATTTCAATCGCGTCTATGCCCATGTCAGAGCCTCTTGTACCAGCGCCAATATCAGATCTATTCTTAATTAATTTAATTTTCATACAAATTATTTATTCGATGCCTGGTTGTTTTAAAACAAAATGTTCATCAGCTTTCGCTTTATCTACCATCGCTTTCACGTCTTTTAATAATTGTTTAGCATCGTAGACTATACCATCTTTGATAGTGTATTTTACACCACCCACTCTTTTGGTATTGCCATCCATGTCTAATTTAATGGCGCCTGTGCCATATAATACTTGCAGATTTTTTAAAGGGTTTTGATCTACTAATACTATATCTGCTAATTTACCTTGTTCGATTGTGCCTAAGTCTTTATCCATACCCAATGCTTGTGCTGCATGTAAGGTAGCAGCTCTAATTACTTCTAGAGGATGAAATCCTGCTTCTCTTAATAATTCTAATTCTCTAATAAATCCAAATCCATAGGTTTGATAAATAAAGCCATTATCTGACCCAGCCGTTACTCTTCCACCGCGGTTCTTATATTCATTGATAAAGCTCATCCAAAGTTTGTAATTATTCTTCCATTCGATTTCTTGTTCTGTTCCCCAATCAAACCAATAAGAGCCATGTGAATTTCTACTTGGCGCATAGAATCTCCATAGAGAAGGCAGGGTATAATCATCATGCCATTCTGCTCTTCTAGCACGCATTAAATCTCTATTGGCTTCGTAGATATTAAATGTTGGGTCCAAAGTAAAATCCAAGGCAAGTAATTCATTCATTACTTTATTCCATTTTTCAGAATAAGGTGCAGCTGCTTGTTTCCATAATTTACCCGCATTTTCAAATCTACTTTGCTCATTGGTATAATTATAATCTAATGGAAAATCTTGTACTGTTTTGTTTTCAAACATAGCTTCTGGAAGGCCATACCAATGTTCCATGCTAGTCATGCCTGCTCTAGCAGAGTTTAATACATTCCATCTAGCTACATCTGTTTGTGCGTGATGCGCACAAGATCTTAAGCCTAATCTTTTATTTTCTCTAATGGCTGCATCCATAATGTCTGGAGCCGCACCAAAAAACTTAATACCATCTGCGCCATTCTTTGCATTTTCATTTACCCAATCAATGGCATCTTGTCTAGTGATCATTTCTTTTTTTGCACCTTGACCAAACGCAGTATAGGCTAGTATTCTTGGCGCTATAATTTTATTTTCTGCACTTCTTTTTTTCTCGCTTAATACCCAAGAAAGGCCATTGCCTGCAGAGACATCTCTTACTGTTGTAATGCCATGTGCCATCCATAATTTATAAACATATTCTGCCGGTGTGCCTTGCTCAACTCCACCAATATGGGTATGCATATCTATAAAGCCAGGTAGGGCATACATGCCAGTAGCGTCAATTTCTTTTCCGTTGTTGGCTAGTTTGGGTCTTCTTGCAGGATTGATTTTATTTCCTTCCGCTCCGACTGTGGCAATTTTTACAATTCTATTATTTTCAATTACAATATCTATTGGACCTAATGCAGGCGCACCGGTCCCATTGATGATAGTTACTCCACGAATGATTAATTGAGTGTAAGGACCCTCGCCAGCATTGCGGTTAGGTGCTACAGGGATCTGCGCTAGAAGGCTAATGCTAACAAATAAAAAGCTCAATAAATAAGCAAAACGTAGTTTAGTATTCATGGTAAAAGAATTTATACCTAAACTTAGGAAATTCTAGTATCCGTTCATCCCTTTTTTAGGAATATTTAAGCACAAGCTTATAACTTTATTGTAGAAGATTTACATTAAAACTATCAAGATGCGAATAGCAACAAGAACAATTCTGCTTTTTACAACACTTTTATTCACCCAAGCAGTATTTGGCCAACAGAATATAGAACGAATTGATAGTTTGGCGGGGAGATTTATAAAAAATTTAAGAAAGGAATACAGTGAAAAATTATTGGTTCAAACCAATAAAAATATATTTGTGGCAGGGGAAGAATTATGGATGAAGGCATGGGTAATCAATCATCTTTCACATAAGTTCTATAAACATAGTCAAACATTGTATTCGGATATTGTAAACGAAAAAGATAGTATAATTACTAAAATATTATTGAATATTCCTTCTGAAAAAACCGAAGCTAGAATACCAATATCAGACAAGATGCAAGAAGGACAATATTGGCTAAGATTGTACACTGCCAATATGGTAAAAAGAGATACGGCCTCTATCATGGTCGTTCCATTTTATGTAATTAATCCAAAATTGCCCAATCTATCTAATGAACCAATTTATAGTACTAATAATGCAACTGTTAGTTCATTGACGAATAGTTTGAGTAATGCTTTACCTACAATTGAATTATTTCCAGAAGGAGGGCATATGATTGCAGGTACTAATGCAGTTATAGGAATAAAAGCCTTAGATGCAAATAATCGCCCAATTGCAGTAGAGGGGTATATTATAGATAGCAAGGATAGTACTATTGAAACCTATTTCACAACGGAGGCAAAATACGGTTTAGGCAAATGCCAATTCTTTGTTTCAAAAAGCCATCGTTATTATGCAGTGGTGAATTATAATGGAAAGAAACTAAGCTGGCCTCTACCGTCAGTAAATCAATATGCTAGTCAAATTGCCCTTAAAGAAGAGAGTGCTAATTATATCAAGGTAACTATTGCACAAGGTGATTCTATTTATAAAAAAGGGTTTACATCTTATTTATTAGGCATCAACAAAGACAGTCTTTGTTTTGCAAGTGAAGGATCGGATATGTATGAAATTAGTATTCCTAAAACAAGTTTCCCGAAAGGTTTGTCCAAATTGGTTTTATTCAATGAGCAAAAAGAAGTAGTAAGTGAAAGAAGTATTTTTATAGCCAGAGAGAAAGAAGAATTATTTGTACAAACACAAAAGCCCGTTTTTGGCAAAAGAGATTTAGTGCAAGCCACTATATTAAGTGGAGATTCTTTATTAAGGCCAAGTTTAGCATCTCTAAGTATTGTTGTCAATAATGACGCATTAACGCCAGCACATCCCGGTTTTTATACCAATACAGCATTAGAGCAATTGGATAGCAATCAATCTCTAAGAGCTTTGCAGGTATTGACTCAGCCATTTGAACATATAGGAAAACATTTTTCTAAATCTATCGAGTCTAATGACGATAATTTTGGAAAATGGACTTTGCCTATAGACACTTCTATTACAGATATCAAAGGCAGGGTGATGAATAAAAAAAATCAACCCATGGCTAATAGGGTTGTAACCATTTATTCAAAAGGAGCAGTGACTTTATTTGACGCAGCTACTACAGATGCTAATGGACAATTTAGTTTTAGACTACCAGTAGTGGTGGATAGTGTCCCTTTTACTTTGCAGGTGACAAATTTAAAAGGCGCCAAATTGGATGAAAAAATAATCATGGAAACCAATGCCCATTTTCCCCATTTTAAAACTCCCCCTTCGTTTAAAAAATATATTGATATTCTGGCAATCCAAAAATTGAAAGCCCAGGTCAATGAAAATAATTTTGTTATTGGAACAGGCAAAGAATGGTTACAAACAGTTACTGTAAAATCTTCCATTAAGTCAAATAGTTATAATACAAGTAAGCGAGTTAGTAATTTCTCCCAAGTGATCACGGGAGAATCTTTGCAAAAAATTGGCAATACAGATGCGAGTGCCGCTATTTTGACTATTCCAGGTCTCCATCTTAGAGCAGGTTTTGTTACACTAGGCGGGGTGACAGGCTTTACAATTAGCGAAAGAGATGAACCTTTATTAATCATAGATGGAGTAATGATGGCTGGCGGATCGGCACCTGTTTTGGATGGGGGAAACACAAGTGATTCTGGACCGGTATTCAATAGCAGTCCTTTGCTTTCCGAAATCTCAAGAATCACTACAGACATGGTGGATTTTATAGAAGTGCTCAAAGGTCCTGAGGCTGCCTATTATGGCACAAGGGCAGCTAATGGAGTAATCATTATAAATACCCATAGAGTATCCAATTTTAGAAATAAATTAGAAGGCTATGGTAGTATACAGTATTATCCAAGGTCTTATCATATGGCTTCTAATTTTATAGTGCCAGAATATGAAAACCTAAGTATTAAGAATGGTAATTTTAAAGATTTGCGTCCAACAATTTATTGGAATGGACATGTCTATACAAACGAAAAAGGGAAAGCAACTATTCAGTTTTATACTTCAGATAATACTTCCAATTATACTGTTCAAATTGTTGGACTAACCGCGACTGGAGATATTATTTATAAGAAACAAACTATTCAGGTCCAATAGTTTTATTAATGAAACTTTTTATGATTTCTGGGCACTACTCTTTTTTCTAAAATCTAAATTATTAAAAAAGGTAAGCTTTACAGCATCGATAGATTTATATTGATCTTTCCCGGCTAAGTGTTGAATAACATTAGTATAGCCCAATTGTAAAAAATCGTGTGTGTTAAAATAGTATAAGAAGCCTCCGAATACTCTATTTTGATCGAAAGTATTATAGACAATGTTTTGACCATAACTTAGATAGACTTCTTCTGCAAGTGAAAGAGAAAATGCTCCTTTTTGACGCTTTTTATTAGTTAATGGTTTCTCAATAAAAATATTATACCGTACTCTATAACTAAAATCAAAATTATTAGTCAACTGATTGCCATTAATTGTTTTAGTTCTAAATCTTTCTTCTAATCTTACCCAGTGTGCGAAACTCATGTCTTTCCAATTATTCCTCCATTGCAACATTTGCCAAGGACGATATTCTGGGGCATAAAAATCGGGTAATTTATCATTTGGGTAGGATTGTATATAGGTAAAGGCGCCAGTTAATCGCATCTTATTTTTTAAATAATAAATACCGCCCAATGTATTTTCCTTTACATCAAAATTGTGAACATATTCTGACTTGTCTTTGTTTTGCAGATCCATCCAAATGCCCCATCTATCGCTAATACGAGTATTATTATTGTAAGCGTACCAAAGTTGATTATAATGAGTTACCCTTTTTTGTTGACCCCATAGAGAAATGGTCATGCAAAAAAATATTGAAAATAATAATAGGGATTGCTTCATGAAGGCTCAAATATACAAAAAAAGTCCCCCGTAGAAACGGGGGACGAATAACGATTGCTTGCTATGGCAAAAACCAAACCCGAACCATAACGCCGCAAAATTACTGCATGATTTTTTTTAATCAAAAAATCTATAACAATCTATTGTTAATTTTTAGGAAAGATTCCCGAATTAGGAAATGCGGTACGGGTATTGCTTTAAGGCCTCTTCCAAGCAATCCATTGCTGCATGTATATCCTTTTCATTTAATACATAAGCCAATCTGATCTCGTTTTTACCTAAGCCAGGTGTAGTATAAAAACCACTCGCTGGCGCCAACATAATAGTGGCATTGTCTTTTCTAAAATCTGTTAAAAGCCATTGGCAAAATGCATCTGTATCTGCAACCGGTAATTTGGCCATGGCATAAAAAGCGCCACTTGGTGCAGGGCAAAATACCCCTTCCATTTTCTCCAAACGACTAATCAAAGTTTTTCTTCTATTGGCATATTCTTCTCTAGTAGCATCAAAATAATCTGGAGGTAAACTTAAGGCTGCTTCCGCGGCAATTTGCTCCAAAGTTGGAGGGCTTAATCTTGCTTGAGAAAATTTCATAACCGCTTCAATCACCGCTTTGTTTTTGGTAACTAATGCACCAATTCTTGCACCACAAGCAGAGTATTTTTTAGAAAAAGTATCAATCATGATTACTCTATCTTCTACACCCTCTAATGTTAAAGTGCTTTTCACCTTTCCTGTATAACTAAATTCTGTATAGGCTTCGTCAGAAAATAAATAGAGATCCTTTTCTTTAATTAAATTCCTTATTTGCAATAACTCGTCTTCACTATACACATAGCCTGTAGGATTATTAGGATTGCAAATAAAAATCCCTTTTGTTTTAGGAGTAATTTTTGCCTTAAAAGATTCGATAGGAGGTAATGCAAAACCAGATTCAATAGTTGAGGTAATCGGAATAATTTTAATACCAGCAGCCATTGCAAATCCAATATAATTGGCATAAAAAGGTTCAGGTACGATAATCTCATCACCGGCGTCTAAGCATGCCATAAAGGCAAATAAAATACCCTCACTGCCTCCAATGGTAATCAAAATATCATTGTAGTCAACCTTGATTTGTTTGGATTGATAATACTCAGCTAGCTTTTTTCTAAAACTTAATATACCTGCGCTATCTGTGTATTCCAACACTTTCATATCTGCATTTCTAACTGCATCCATCATGATAGATGGGGTTTCGATATCTGGTTGGCCAATATTTAAATGGTACACTTTGACACCTTCTTTTTTAGCAGCTTCTGCAAAGCTTGCGAGCTTTCTAATTGGAGAAGAGGGCATGTCCATGCCGCGCTGGCTAATCTGGATCATCTTAGTTCAATATTACTTCTCCTTCTATAGTCAATTCAGTTGGTAATTTTGCACCTGCAAATTTCACCGTCACTTTCTTTTTAAATACACCACTATAGGGTGCAGTATAAGTTACTTTGATATTGCCTTTTTGGCCTTTTAAAACCGGGTCTTGTTTGTATTCTGGTGTTGTACATCCGCATTCTGCTTGTGCAAACTCAATTACTGCAGGTTTATTGCTAGTATTGGTAAAGCTAAAAACCACTGCTTTATGGATGCCTTTTTTAATCTTCCCGAAATTATGCGTAGTCTTGTCAAATTTGATTTCAGTTTGAGCATTTAAGCCTGTCAAAATAAGGCTAGATAACAATAAAAATGCTAGTTTTTTCATAAAAATAGGGTTGATTTTATAGGGTAAAAATATTGAAAAAACCCTAATTATTTGATTTTATCTAATAATGGGCTTTTTATGCTTTTTGCACCTTATTTTTGTTGCATGGAATCCCATTTAGAAGCCCAAAATAATGCCGATATGCTGTCTTTCGAAGCATTTCGAAACTCTGTGATTGCAGACTATAGATTGGCGCTTTTAAGTAGAGAAGTAAGTTTATTAGGCAGACGAGAGGTACTTACTGGAAAAGCAAAATTTGGCATATTTGGGGATGGTAAAGAAGTTGCTCAAATCGCTTTAGCAAAATACTTTCAAAAAGGAGATTTTAGAAGTGGGTATTATCGTGACCAAACCATGATGTTCGCATTGGGTGTTGCCGATGTAGAAACCTATTTCTCGCAATTATATGCAGATACTATTAATGATCCATTTAGTGGTGGTAAAAATATGAATGCACATTTTGCAACAAAATTTGTACACGAGAATGGAGAGTGGAATAATTTAACCGAACAATACAATATTTCGGCAGATATTGCTCCAACTGCTGGACAGATGGTTCGCGGTTTGGGTTTAGCCTTCGCTTCAAAATGTTTTAGAAATGTAGATCAATTGGCGCAATTTAAAACATTGAGTAATCATGGTGATGAAGTTTGTTTTTGTACCATTGGAGATGCAAGTACTTCTGAAGGACATTTTTGGGAAGTAGTCAATGCAGCAGGAGTATTACAAGTGCCCCTTGTAATTTTTGTGTACGATGATGGATACGGAATATCTGTACCAACAAAATTGCAAACAACAAAAGGTTCTATCTCTGCAGCTTTAAAAGGTTTTGAAAGACAAGCCGGCACCAATGGAATTCAAATTTATACAGTTAAGGGATGGGATTATGCTGCAATGTGTGAGACATTTGAAGCTGGAATTGATTTAGCAAGAACAACACATACGCCTGTTGTATTTCATGTGCAAGAATTGACACAACCACAAGGCCATTCTACAAGTGGTAGTCATGAAAGATATAAGTCTTCAGAAAGATTAGATTGGGAACGTGAGTGGGATTGTAATAAAAAAATGAAAGAATGGTTAATTTTAAACGAATTAACTACTGAAGAAAATCTAAATCAATTAGAGTCAGAAGTAAAGCAAGAAGTTAGAGCGGCAAAGCAAATTGCATGGGATAAATATTATGCACCTATTAAAGAAAAAGTACAAGAAGCTATTCAATTAGTGCAAACTAATATTAGTGAGACAGAGCTTGCATTAATCGCGCCAATTTGTACAGAATTACTTTCCAATAAAGAACCTCTTAAAAGAGATATTTTTCGAACAGTCAATTTGGTCTTGGAGCAAATTCCGAATCATGCCAATGCAAAATTAATAGAGCAATTTTTAAATGATTATCATACAGCAGAAGCACCTGCTTATGCTAAAGATTTATATGATGAGGGTCCAAAGAGTACAATGAATGTTTCAGTGGAGTCTATTCAATATGCAGCAGATGCTCCAATTGTAAATGGCTATGAAGTACTGAATCATTATTTTGATGAATTGTTTACAGTCAACCCTAAAGTATTTGCATTTGGAGAAGACTTAGGTAATATTGGAGATGTCAATCAGGGCTTTGCTGGTTTGCAATTAAAGCATGGCGAAAACAGAATTTTTGATACAGGTATACGTGAACAATCCATCATGGGTCAAGCACATGGTATGGCAATGAGAGGATTAAGACCTATTGCAGAAATTCAGTACTTGGATTATTTATTATATGGCTTACAAACTTTGAGTGATGATGTGTCAACCCTTCATTATAGAAGTAATGGTTTGCAAAGTAGCCCAGTAATTATTAGAACAAGAGGCCATAGATTAGAAGGAATTTTCCATAGCGGATCACCAATGGGCATGATTGTAAATTCATTAAGAGGCATGCATGTATGTGTTCCAAGAAATATGGTGCAAGCAGTAGGAATGTACAATACGCTACTTAGAGGTAACGATCCTGCATTATTAATCGAGTGCTTGAATGGGTATAGATTAAAGGAAAAAATGCCTTCTAATATAACAGAATATACAATTCCATTAGGTAAGCCAGAAATTTTGAAAGAAGGCGCAGATATAACAATAGTATCTTACGGATCAACATTAAGAATTATACAAGATGCAGCAGAGCGTTTGCAAACAATGGGTATTGATTGTGAAATTATTGATGTGCAAACCTTATTGCCTTTTGACATCAATCATATGATTGTATCTTCTTTGAAGAAAACCAATCGCATATTATTTGTAGACGAAGACGTTCCTGGAGGTGCAAGTGCTTATATGTACCAACAAGTCATCGAATTACAAGGTGGTTATAGACACTTAGATGTTTCTGCAAGAACATTGAGCGCAAAAGCGCATCGTCCTGCCTACGCAAGTGACGGAGATTACTTCTCTAAACCTAACACTGAAGAAGTAATACAAGTTATTAAGGATATGATGGCAGAGTAGATAAACTGTATCCTTCTAATTTTTGTGTGTGCTCTACAGAGCCCAATCTAATTTTCACAGCAAGTTTTGTTTGCTTTTGAATGAGCCTTTCGGTGTTGCAAAAAAATCCTGTTTTTGTGGTATAGTAATTGCTTGGTAATTTAAATACATCATTACTCATGTTGTATTTATTAAATACCAAAGCAGTGGTATCTTTTGTTTTTGGAGAAAGTCCAAAAGATAAAAAAAGAATAGTAATAATATTCATAAAAGGTTTACCCCATATTATGGAAGACTTTGTTCACGTCTTCGTCTTCTTCCAATCTTTCAATCAACTTACTGATATCTTCTGCTTGTTCATCTGTTACTGGAACGGTTGTTGTAGGGATCCATTCTAGTTCTGCACTAATCACAGTTAATTTCTTTTCTTCCAAAGCTTTTTGTAAGCTACCGAAGTCTGCAAAAGCACATCTTAAAACTAAAATTGGATTATCATTATCATCATTGCTTTCTCCTAATTCGTCTAAGCCATGATCAATTAATTCTAATTCTAAATCGTCCATCACCAAACCTTCTGGGTTTAATTTAAACACACCCATTTTTTTGAATTGGAAACTTACGCTACCACTATTACCCATTGAACCACCGCCTTTGTTAAAATGACTCTTAACATTGGCTACTGTTCTAACATGATTGTCAGTTGCAGTTTCTACTAATAAAGCCACACCGTGAGGTGCATAACCTTCGTATAAAATTTCTTCATAGTTGGAAGTGTCTTTACCCATGGCTCTTTTAATAGCCGCTTCAACTCTATCTTTTGGCATACCAGCACTTCTAGCATTCTGGTAACATCTTCTTAGAGCAGGATTTGAATCAGGATCAGGTCCAGATGCTTTTACAGCAATGACAATCTCTTTACCGATACGGGTAAATTGTTTTGCCATACGATCAAATCTTTTGAACATCGTGGCTTTTCTTACTTCAAATATCCTTCCCATAGTTAGTGCTTTTAAGTCTGCAAAAATAAGGCAAAAAAAATAGCCAGACAATATCGTCTGGCTATTCCTATAATAAAAGAGGAATTAAGCTCCCTCGTTCAATTTACTATGCTTGCGGCTGTATACAAAGTATACTACCAAGCCTAAAGCCATCCAAGCAAATGCTACTTTCAATGTTTGAGCATCTAAAGCGAAGATCATTGCTAAGCAAATGATAGCACCTAAAATAGGAACTAATGGTACAAAAGGAGTTTTGAAAGGTCTTTCCATTTCTGGAGACTTTTTACGTAAAATCCAAACTCCCGCACTTACTAAAACAAAGGCAAATAAAGTACCAAATGATGTTAAATCACCTGCTACGCTACCTGGAACAAATGCCGCAAATGCACCTACAAATACAAATAAGATCCAGTTTGATTTGTACGGAGTTCTATACTTAGGATGTAAATCAGAGAATACTTTAGGTAATAATCCGTCGTTCGCCATAGAGAAGAACACACGAGATTGACCCATTAACATTACTAAGATTACAGAAGAAAAACCAGCTAAGATAGCCACAGTCACTGCAGTCGCTAACCAACCGTATCCTGTCATATAAGTAGAAATAGCGTATGCTACAGAAGCTTCACGACCTTTTAATGGATCAACAAAGTCTTTCCAGTTAGCAACACCTGTTAAAACGTGTCCAAATAAGATGTATAAAATAGTACACACCACCAATGAACCAAGAATTCCAATAGGCATATCTCTTTTTGGATTCTTTGCTTCTTGAGCAGCAGTAGATACCGCATCAAAACCAATAAATGCAAAAAATACAATGGCAGCGCCACCTAATACACCACCCCAGCCGTGCTTAAACACGCCAGAGTAATCTGCAATTACTTTACCAGAGCCGTCCACCACTGGAGCTTGGTCTGCAGGAATTAAGTAAGGAGTATGGTTAGCTGGATTAATAAATTTCCAACCGATAATAATAAATAAAATAACAATCGCCACTTTAATAAATACAATAATGGCATTTACAATAGCTGATTCCTGTGTTCCTTTAATTAATAATAAAGTCAATAATAAAAGAATCACCAATGCAGGGGCATTCATGATACCATGATGTACTACGCCGGCAGCATCTGTTACACTTTCAAAAGGGGAATGGCTCCATTCATAAGGGATGCTTCCCCCCAGCAGCTTGTTTAAATATTCACTCCAAGCAATTGATACAGTTGCAGCTCCTAATGCATATTCCATAATTAAAGCCCAACCTATAATCCATGCTACTGTTTCACCCATAGTCACATAAGAATAGGCATAAGCACTACCTGAGATGGGGATCATTGCAGCAAATTCTGCATAACATAAGCCTGCGAATGCACAACCTATAGCAGCAACTATAAATGAAATGGTTACAGCAGGTCCTGCAGCTTGTCCAGCAGCAGCAGCAGTTCTCACAAATAGACCAGCACCAATAATGGCACCAACACCTAATGCAATCAAATTACCTGCACCTAAAGTACGTTTAAGACCCTTGCCGCCATCATCCGCTTGAGCTAGCATGGCAGACAAATCCTTTTTTCTAAATAAACTCATAATGTTTGGTTTGATTTTAAATCAATTTATGTTGAAAAATAGGACTTTTTTCGCAAAACAGCCCGCCTTTTTTATGAAAATCTAGTCTTATATTGCATCACTAACAGTCCTATGAAAAAATCGAATAAACTGACGCTCTATATAGTTATTGCCATGGTAGCTGGTGCTATTTTAGGATACTATATACACGAGACCCAATCTCCAACAAGTATTGAATCCATATCCAAGAATTTAAAGTTATTGACGACCATCTTTTTAAGATTGGTTCAAATGATCATCGCTCCATTGGTGTTTACTACATTGGTGGTGGGTATTGCTAAATTGGGGGATATTAAAACCGTGGGAAGGGTTGGAGGAAAGGCCTTGCTTTGGTTTATTTCTGCTTCTTTAATGAGTTTATTGATCGGACTAATATTGGTAAACATATTTAAGCCAGGAGAAGGGATTGCATTGTCTAATGCAGATGTTAGTGGCGCTAAAGATTTAATGGGTAAGACCCAATCTTTTAGTCTATTGAATTTTGTGGAGCATGTTTTTCCAAAAAGCATGATAGAATCTATGGCTAATAATGAGATTCTACAAATTGTGATATTTAGTATTTTCTTTGGCGTTGCAGCTGCTGCAATGGGAGAGAAAGCAAAGGGATTAATCAAAGCATTTGATACCATTGCGCATATCATTTTAAAAATGGTAGGCTATGTAATGAACTTTGCACCATTGGGTGTATTTGGTGCAATTGCTGCAGTAATTGCGACAAAGGGTTTAGCTGTATTTATATTTTATGGTAAATACCTATTGTATTTTTTAATGGGTATTGGTGTGCTATGGATTGTTTTATTGGGTGTAGGATTTTTAATTCTAGGCAAAAGAGTTCCTTCTTTATTAAAACATATTTCTAGTCCTTTAGTGATTGCATTTAGTACCACAAGTAGTGAGGCGGTTTTTCCTAAATTGACAGAAGAATTAGAACGATTTGGCTGTAAGGATAAAATTGTTTCTTTCATCTTACCACTAGGCTACTCTTTTAACTTAGATGGTAGCATGATGTATATGACTTTTGCAAGTATGGCTATTGCGCAGGCCTATGGAATACATTTAGACATGGGTACACAATTAACTATGTTATTGGTGTTAATGTTAACGAGCAAGGGGATTGCGGGTGTGCCAAGAGCTTCATTAGTGGTAGTAACTGCTACTTGTGCTATGTTTAATATCCCACCAGAAGGTATTGCTTTGATATTACCTATTGATCATTTTTGCGACATGTTCAGAACTGCTACCAATGTATTGGGAAATAGTTTGGCTACAACCGTAGTAAGTAAATGGGAAGGGTCTTTAGAATCTCCACAACAGTCATAATATATTTTCATGCTAACATTATTAGAAGTATTTCATTGGAGTCAATTATTGCAGCCGCAATTTTATATTGAGCATGGCGGTTTGTGGTTAATTCTTTTTGTAGTTTTTGCAGAGACAGGATTATTTGCAGGATTCTTTTTGCCTGGAGATAGTTTATTATTTGTGGCTGGCATTTACGCAGGACCATTAGCTGCAGAAATAGTTCCTTCAAACAATGAGTGGATTAATTTAATGGTGATAACTGCATTTATTTCTGTTGCCGGAATTTTGGGCAATTATGTTGGTTATAGTTTTGGAAAAAAAGTTGGTCCAACTATGTTTGATTGGAAAGAAAATATTTTCTTTAAAAAGAAGTACTTAATTCAAGCGCAAGAATTTTATGTAAAACATGGTGGCCGTGCAATCATCATTGCGCGTTTTATACCCATAGTAAGAACCTTTGCGCCTATTGTTGCAGGTATTGTCAATATGGACAAGCAAAAATTCATGTATAATAATGTAGTGGGCTCAATTGTTTGGGTAACTAGTATGGTATTTGGAGGGCATTTTTTACAAACATGGATCTTGGAGCATTTTCAATTCGATTTAAAAAAGCATTTAGAAGTTATTGTATTAGGGATTGTTTTTATAACAACAGCTCCTGTCATATTCAAAGTAATTACCCACCGTTCTAAAAAAGCGTAGCGATGAATCAACACAAACAAATCGGACTTTGGTCACTTCCAGTATTAGTAGCCGCTCTTGGTTATTTTGTGGATGTGTATGATTTATTATTATTTACCATTGTAAGACAGCCAAGTGTGCTAGCAGTAGGTTCAACATTAGATACTATTATAGTAGATAGTGCACATATTATTAACTGGCAAATGAGTGGCTTATTAATTGGAGGTATTCTTTGGGGTATTATTGGAGATAAGAAAGGAAGATTAAAAGTATTATTTGGTTCTATTTTATTATACTCTGTTGCAAATATTCTTACATCATTTGTACAGAACGTAGATCAGTACGCGTATTGTCGTTTTATAGGAGGTATTGGTTTGGCTGGAGAATTAGGTGCAGGTATTACTTTAGTATCTGAAATGCTTCCAAAAAACAAAAGAGGTATTGGCACTTCGATGGTAGCAGGTATTGGATTATTTGGCGCCGTTTTTGCATACTTTACTTTTCAGTATACAAAAGACTGGAGATTGTGTTATCAAATAGGTGGAGGCTTAGGTGTGTTCTTATTAATCTTAAGAGTAAAAGTAGCAGAGTCATTTATGTTTGAATCTGCAAAATTAGAGAACATACAAAAGGGTAATTTCTTGATGTTCTTAAATAACAAAAAGCGTTTTTCAAAATATATTAAAGCTATTTTAATTGGCTTGCCAACTTGGTTCGTAATAGGTGTTCTAGTGAATTACAGTAATAAGTTTGCTTCTGCTAAATACGGAGAAAATTTAATCGATTCGGGAAGAGCTATCATGTTTGCTTATATTGGTATTGCGACCGGCGATTTAGTGATTGGCTATGTGAGTCAATATTTTAAAAGTAGAAAAAAGGCATTATTAGTGTTTTATATCTTGAATACATTGGGCATGGTATTATTCTTTAGTGCTTTTAACGACTCAGATGATCGTATGTATGCCATATGCGCATTCTTAGGATTTAGCACTGGCTATTGGGCTATCTTTAATCAAATGGCTGCAGAACAATTCGGCACCAATTTAAGAGCCACTGCTGCAACCACTATCCCTAATATGGTACGTGGCGCTTTGCCATTAATCAATTTCTTGTTCCTAGATATTTTACAAAAAAGTCTTGGTTGGACTATTATTCAAAGTGGTATTTTAACGGGTGCTATTGTTATGGGAATTACTTTAGTAGCTTTTGTATTTACCGAAGAAACCTATCACAAAGACTTGGATTATTTAGAGCATGATAATCCATTGCCATAATGGCTTTATAAGTTAAAAAATTTATGCGTCTTTTAATCATCCGACTTTCTTCTATTGGAGATATTGTTTTTACCACTGCGGCAATTCGTTGCGCGAAAGAGCAAATCCCTGGAGTGGAAATTCATTTCTTGACAAAGAAGTCTTTAAAAGCGGTAACAGAAGCCAATCCTTACATTGATCATTTTCATTATCACGATAATAACTTAGCAGAGACCATCGCTTCTTTGAAAGCAGCTAATATAGATATGGTGATTGATCTTCATAATAATTTTAGAACTTTTCGTATCAAAAAAGCATTAGGACTTCCTTTTCATACCTATGAAAAATTATCCTTGCAAAAATGGATACTTACAAGATTTGGATGGAATTTGCTTCCAAACACACATATAGTGGAGCGAAGCCTGGATCCATTAAAAGTATTGGGTGTTCGAAACGATGGTAAGGGCATGGATTATTTTGTGCCAGATGCTGTGCGATTAAAACAAAACGATATTCCTACTTCTCATCAAGCTGATTATATCGCTTTAGTTATTGGTGCATCATATGCTACCAAGAGAATGCCGGTAGACCAATTGAAGCAGTTGTGCGCACTTGTTTCTGTACCAATTATATTAATAGGGGGTAAAGAAGACGCCAAAGAAGGGGAGGAGGTAGCCAGTGTAGATCGAGTTAAAATATATAATGCTTGTGGTAAATTTAATTTACACGAATCAGCATTATTAGTCAAGGGTGCAAAAATGGTGATTTCTAACGATACAGGCTTTTTACATATAGCATGTGCATTCCATAAAAAAACAATTGCCATTTGGGGAGCAACCACTCCTGCATTGCAAGTGGCACCCTATTATGCGTCAGCAGATTTAGCAGGGGGTAATGAGATGTTTTATAATGCCATAGTTCCTGATTTACCTTGTCAGCCATGTTCCAAATATGGCACTAAGACTTGCCCGCAAGGACATTTTGCTTGTATGAAAAAACAAGACTTATCTTTTATCGCGAGTAAAGCGATGCAGTTTTTTAAAGAAGTATAAAAAAAGGGTCCCGATTGCTCGGGACCCTTTTTTTATTTTCATGAGTCCCTTGCAGGAGACTCATTGTTGAAGTATTATAAAGTTTTCAATACATCGTTCATGCTTCTTACAGCATCAGCGCTCTTATTGAAAGCTGCTTGTTCGTCAGCAGATAAATCCATTTCTACAATCTTTTCCCAACCATTCTTGCCAATGACAACAGGAACGCCTAAGCAGATATCTTTTTGGCCATACTCGCCATTTAAGCTTACACAACAAGTAAATAATTTCTTCTCATCACGTACAATGCTCTCTACCAATGCAGCTCCAGCAGCACCTGGTGCATACCAAGCAGAAGTACCTAATAACTTAGTTAAAGTAGCACCACCAACCATGGTGTCAGCAATAATTTTTTCTTGTTGTTCTGCGTTCAAGAATTTTGTTACTGGAATACTATTCCAAGTAGCGTGCTTGATTAATGGGATCATAGTTGTATCACCATGACCACCTACAACTAATGCATTTAAATCTGCAGGGCTGCAGTCTAAAGTAGTGCTTAATTGATATTTAAAACGAGCGCTATCTAATGTACCGCCCATACCGATAATTCTATTCTTTGGTAAACCAGTAGATTGTAATGCCAAATAAGTCATTGTATCCATTGGGTTACTAATTACAATAATGATAGCATTTGGAGAATGCTTTAAAATGTTTTCGCAAACACCTTTTACAATACCAGCGTTGGTGCCTATTAATTCTTCTCTAGTCATACCTGGTTTACGAGGTAGGCCTGAAGTAATCACTACAACATCAGAGTTAGCAGTTTTTGTGTAATCATTAGTGCTACCAGAAATTCTAGTATCAAAACCTAATAATGCAGCTGTTTGCATCATGTCTTGTGCCTTACCTTCTGCAAAGCCTTCTTTGATGTCTAATAAAACCAATTCACTTGCTAATTCTTTGCGAGCAATATTGTCTGCACATGTTGCGCCTACTGCACCTGCTCCAACTACTGTAATTTTCATAAAATGTATATTTTTAATAAGAGGATGATTTTCCGGGGCAAAGTTAGTTATTTACTATCTATATTTTTCAGCAATTCAAACACTTCTGCACCTTTTTCGTATACTTTTTTCAACCTATTATTCTCATAAATGGCTACAAAAGGGGTCATACTTGGTCTGAAAAAGCTTGGCAGGGTGAATTCTGGGTCACGACCAATGATGATATTCGCCTTGCCAATCATATTGTACTTTTCTGCAAATTTTTTGATAGATGGCATATCCTTATAGCTATCCCATATAAATAATACATTCTTAAACTTATCTGCATATTTATTAATCTCCGCAGCTTCATGCTCGCAAT
>JBJOIU010000033.1:0-23937 GCA_046046935.1 Bacteroidota bacterium | reverse complement strand
ATATTATTATGAAAAGTAAATTTTATATTTTTTTAATGACCTTTTCTAGTTTTATAATAACATCTAGTTGTAGTAAGGATAAGAGTGATACATATGTTTTTGAAAATGAACAAGCCGCAATTCAAAAGGTAAAATATCTAGTTGGAGTTAAAGGACAAGTATTTACAATTCATTCAAGAGATTCTAACTTAACTCAACAAATAAAATCAAATTCAGTTAAAGATTCTGTAAAAATTTTGTCATTTGATGAGTTTAAAAAAATATTTATTGAAATTCAAAATGACACGAATACATATCGTCTTACTCAAGTTATAGACACCTTAGATTTAGAATCTCAAAAAATAAAATCTTTCAGTATCAAATCCAATGATGAAGATGATGGACCTAGAACAGCTGGTTTGTATAGATATGAATATCTTCCTTTTCAAAATGGTAATTCTAGTTACTTTGCTAATTTAAATATCTCCTTTAATACAAATAAAGATGGAAGTATAAATGGGACCCCTTCAATATATTTTACTGGAATTAATTTGTTTAGTTGGCAACCACAGCAGATCTCAAAAATCTCATTTAATCCTTCAACATATACTTCTACATTTACAATAACTGGAACTACAATTTTTGGGATACAATTTACTGGAGGTTTTACTATTGGATGGACTTCAAGTCAAACATTTAATGTTAAAATTAACATGGACGAACTAGAAAAAAATACTGTAACTATAAGTGAACAAAATTAAAATTTAAATCTATGTTTACAATTGGTCAACAAGAAGTATTGTTTTTACTTTCTTTAGCTACTTTAATTTTTGTTTTTTATAATTTATATTTTTTTATTGTTCACAAAGAAATTAGTAATGAAATAATTAAATACAGTCTTAAGAGGATTTTAGTAATTCTTGGTATGTTGTTGTTTTATCCTATAATATTATTTCTGATAAAGATTTTAAAATAAAAATCATGAAACATATATTTAAAAAACAAGATTTTACCAAAGAGCAAGAGTCTTTAAAGTCTAAACTTTTCATTTGTTTTATAGTTATTACATCTGTAAAATATTTGTTGATAGATAATATTTCACAGTTAAAGCATTTGAAAACAGCTTATATGATTTTTGAACTTATAAGTTTTGCAGTACTTATTGGAATTGGGATTAGAAACAAAGTGATTAATAAGTTTGCTCTTATTGTTTATGGTTCAATAGCTATTATTTTAGCTACAATTGTTTATTTAAGAAAATAATTCCTTCTTTCTGTAGTTTCACCTATAGGTAAAAACGGAAAATATAGAGATAATTCTCTGAGTGAAATTTTGGTTAGGGTTTATTCAAGATTCACCTATAGGTAAAAATGGAAAATAGAGAAAGTAATCGCGCGCGCGAAACAACCATCGCAACAATCAAATCAACAAATTACCCTCGCAACAACTTCTCTATCACTGGAGCAAAATGTTGATGCTCTAATGCATGTATTTTTTGTGCTAAAATTTCTGGCGTATCACCAGCGGCAATAGTGCACTCTGCTTGGAAGATAATATCTCCTTCGTCATAGTTTTCATCTACCCAATGTATGGTGATGCCCGATTTGGATTCGCCGGCAGCAATCACTGCTTCATGCACGCGTGATCCGTACATTCCTTTACCACCATAATTTGGTAACAATGCTGGATGTATATTTATTATTCCAAAAGATGTTTTCCCAAGATTATTCAGCGCCGCGCCTTTTTGATATGCTTTCACTAAAACCTCTGGAACCTTCCATAAAAATCCTGCAAGTACAATAAAATCGATATCTGAGTTGCGTAAACTTTCTACATATCCACCAGAAGCAAACTCTGTCTTATTTATTAATAGGGTTGGAATACCTTTTTCTTTAGCGATCTCCAAGACTCCAGCAGTAGGAACATTACATACTATTAAAGAAACCTTAATTGGTCTAGCAGCATTTGTATCGCCAGATGCCGCCGAAAATTCACTAACATATTGATTTTCAAAGTATTCAATTATTTTTCGAGCATTTGAGCCCGCCCCAGATGCAAATATCGCCACATGTATTGGCGCGACCCCAGCGTCACCGCCAACCGCCCCCGCACCAGCCGCCGCTCCGCCAGCAGAAAATCCTCCCATCAACTTTGCCCCAACACGTCCCAAATACCCCTTAAAAAAGCGAAATTGCCCTGTGAAGAAACTTACAAAAAGTACCGAAAATGGCCATAAAATGGTCAAAACAAGGGGATAAACGAGCCAATATGCCCAATTTTTCTCAGAAAAGGCCATTTTTAGCAAATAGCTACAAAGGCGTCCGCTCAAGCTTCCGCCCAAGGCAAAAGTCAGTATCACTAACCAAAACTGCATCGGGGCTAGCCCCCATTTTTCTCTTAATTTATTTATTCCTGACATTGTGCAGCAAAGATGCTCCTTTTTCCCAAAAACCCCACTCAAAATCTGCAATTTTCTACCCTGTTGAACCAGCAATGACAAAAACATGACATTTGTCAGTCAAAATCCTCCGAGGGCGTTGAAACTCAATATTTAAAAAGAAAAAAAACTTGCAATAAACTATACAATGAAAGCGTTTCTTAGTTAATTTTGCCCCCGTTCAAGGATATTTTTCCACACTAGACACTGTTTGTGTATATGACAATTTTAAGAAGCCTAACAAAGATCCTTTCGATCTTTCTATTTATCACCCTTAGTACATCTATCGGTAATCAAGTTAATGCGCAAGATGGTAAAGCATTGTTCTCGCAGAACTGTGCCTCTTGTCATGCCGTTAATAAAAAGTTAACTGGTCCTGCACTTGCTGGTGTAGAAGATCGTTGGCCAGAGAAAAAGAATTTGTATGCATGGATTAAAAACTCTGCAGCATTCTTAAAAACAGGAGATGCTTATGCAAATAACTTGTACAACGAGTACAACAAAACTGCAATGAACAATTTCCCAAGTTTAACAGATGCAGATATTGATGCCATCTTAGCGTATATCAAAACAGTACCTGCTCCAGGCGCAGCGCCAGCAGGTGGTGCAGCGGGTGCGGCAGCTCCAGCAGAAAGCGATTCTGATAGCACTTTAGTATTTGGTCTATTGACTTTAATCTTAGCAGTTGTTTCTTTAATCTTGTTGCAAGTAAATAGCAACTTGAAAAAATTATCTGATGATAAATCAGGTATCCCTGCAGCAGAGCCTGTTCCTTTTTACAGAAACAAAGCTTATATCGCTTTCATCGCAATCATCTTATTTATTGTAGGTGGTTACATGACTACAGTTGGTGCAATGAACTTAGGTCGCTCTAAAGATTATCAACCAGAACAACCTATCTATTATTCTCATAAAGTGCACGCTGGCGTTAACCAAATTAACTGTCAGTATTGTCATATTGGTACTTACCAAGGAAAGCAAGCAACACTTCCTAGTGTGAATGTTTGTATGAACTGTCACATGGCGATCAACGAATACAAAGGTGAACCATTAACAAAAGAAAATGGTGATGTAGTAGATGGTACTGCTGAAATCAAAAAATTATACAAGTACGCTGGTTATACAGAAGGCCAACCTTGGGATGCTTCTAAAGCACAACCTATTGAGTGGGTTCGTATCCACAACCTTCCTGATCACGTTTACTTTAACCACGCACAACACGTGAACGCTGGTCAAGTAACTTGTCAAGAATGTCATGGTGAGATTCAAAAAATGGGTGAAGTGAAGCAACAAAACGACTTAAGTATGGGTTGGTGCGTTAACTGTCACAGACAAACTAAAGTTCAATTTAAAGACAATGGTTTCTATAGCATCTACGAGAAATTCCACGCAGATATCAAGAGTGGTAAAATCGATAGCACTAAAGGAATCACTGTAGAAAAAATTGGTGGTACAGAGTGTCAAAAATGTCACTACTAGTATTCACAAAAGAAAAAAGAAGACCTAATATTTTATATATATTATTATGGAGCAAAAAAAGCACTGGCAAAGTTTCGGAGAATTAAATCAATCTGAAGCTTTTAACAAAGAAGTGAAAGACGAGTTTACAAATGAACTTCCAATGGTGGAAGATCATAGCGGTTTCTTAAGCGCTAAAGCACCTCGTCGTGATTTCTTGAAATATGTTGGTTTTAGTACTGCTGCTGCTGCAGTAGCTGCAAGTTGTGAAATGCCTATTAAAAAGGCGATTCCTTTTGCAAACAAACCAGAGGATATTGTTCCTGGTAATGCAGAATATTATGCAACAACTTATGTGCAAGATGGTGACGTGGTGAGTGTGATTGCGAAAGTGCGTGATGGTCGTCCTATCAAATTAGAAGGTAATGATTTAAGTCCTATCACTGCTGGTGGTACTTCTGCAAGAGTACAAGCTTCTGTGTTAGATTTATATGATACAGCTCGTTTACGTTTTCCTTTAATCGCTGGTAAAGAAGCAACATTCGAAGCAATCGATTCTGCTATCGCTGGTGAATTATCTGGTAATATCGTAATTGTTACAAGTACGGTAACTTCTCCTTCTACTAAAGCAGTAGTCGCTGAATTTTTAGCAAAGCATCCTGGAAGCAAGCACGTTACTTACGATGCAGTTTCTTTCAGTGGTATGCTATTAGCGAACGAAGCTTCTTATGGTAAAAGAGTGATTCCTTCTTATCATTTTGAAAAAGCAAAAGCAATTGTTTCTTTAAGCGCTGATTTCTTAGGTACTTGGTTAAGTCCTGTAGAATTCGCAAGACAATATGCTGTAGGTAAAAAAATTAATGAGAAAGCTCCTGCAATGAGTAAGCATATCCACTTTGAAACAGTGGCTAGCTTGACTGGTTCTAATGCAGATGAAAAATATTTATGTCGTCCTTCTGAAATTGGTGCGATCGCTTTAGGTTTATTGAACGCTGTTAAAGGTGCTGCAATAACTGGAGTAGATGCTGCAACTAAAAAAGGAATCGAAGCTGCTGCAAAAGCATTGACTGAAAATAAAGGTGCTGCATTAGTTGTAGCTGGTAGCAATGATGTGAATGTACAAATTCTAGTGAACGCTATTAACGATGCAGTTGGTGCTAATGGTACAACGATTAATTTTGGTGCAACTGTTAACTACCGTCAAGGTATTGATAGCGAATTTGCAACTTTAGTAGACGATATGAATGCAGGTAAAGTAAACGCTGTTTTATTTTATGGTGCTAATCCTGTGTACACTTGGCCTGCTGCAGATGCAATGAAATCTGCTTTAGCAAAAGTAAAAACTACAATCTCTTTCAGTGGTAAGTTAGATGAAACTGCTGCTGTTTGTAAATATGTTATTCCTGATCATCATTTCTTAGAAAGTTGGGGTGATGCTGAACCAGTAACTGGTCATATCTCTTTTATCCAACCTACTATTGCTCCTTTATTTAAGACTCGTGCTTTCCAAGACAGTTTATTAAAATGGTCTGGTAACACTACAGAATATACAAATTATGTAAAGAATTTCTGGTCTGCTAAATTAGGTAGCGAGACTGCTTGGAACAAAGCTTTACAAGCTGGTGTGATCAATCCTGAAACACCATCTATTGCTGGTGCAAGCATTAACGCTGCTGCTGTTGCTTCTGCAACAAGTGCTGTAGCTGCTACTAAGCCTTCTACAAAAATCGAATTAGCCTTATACCAAAAAGTAGGTATCGGTGCTGGTCAAGGTGCTGCTAACCCATGGTTACAAGAATTACCTGATCCAGTGACTCGTGCTACTTGGGATAACTATATTATAGTATCACCTGCAATGGCAAGAACATTGTTGAACATCGATTTAAACAATGGTGGTCAAGCAGATGCTTACGAAGTACAACCTCCTAAGAAAGTAGTTAAATTAACTGCAGGTAAAGTGTCTATCGAATTACCTGTATTAATTATTCCTGGTACACATCCTAACACTGTAGGTATTGCAGTTGGTTATGGTCGTATCGATTCTTTAGGTAAGTCTGTTATTGGTACAGGTAAAAATGCCTTCCCTCTAGCTAGCTTAAAAGGTCAAACTATTTCTTTTGATAATAGCGATGTTAGTTTAACATTGACTGATGCAACTTATCCTGTTGCATTAACTCAAACACATTTCCGTTACGATACTACACAAGGTAATCGTACTGAAGTGATGAAAGAATTATCATTAGCTTCTTTCATTGCACATCCAACAGAAATTAGAGAAGAGCGTGCAAATGAATACAGAGGTCAAATGGCTGGTGGTTCTACAATGACAAACGAAGAAGTATTAGCGAACTTTGAAAAAGACGCTACTATTTATCCAGTATACGATCGTCCAGGTATTAAGTGGGGTATGAACGTGGACTTAAATGCTTGTAATGGTTGTGGCGCTTGCGTGGTAGCATGTAATGCAGAGAACAACGTTGCTGTAGTAGGTAAGCCAGAAGTATTAAGAGGTCATGAAATGCATTGGTTGCGTATTGATAAATATTTTAGTGGTGATATGGATAATCCAAATGTGGTATTCCAACCATTAATGTGTCAGCATTGTGATAACGCTCCTTGTGAGAACGTTTGTCCAGTAGCTGCAACGAACCACTCTTCTGAAGGTTTAAACCAAATGACTTATAACAGATGTATTGGTACTCGTTATTGCGCGAACAACTGTCCTTTCAAAGTTCGTCGTTTTAACTGGGCTGATTACACTGGTGCGGATAGCTTCCCTAATAACCAAGAAGGTGAAGTGAATGATGTTGTAATGAACATGAACGATGATTTAACTAGAATGGTATTAAACCCAGACGTTACTGTTAGATCTCGTGGTGTGATTGAAAAATGTTCTTTCTGTGTACAAAGATTACAAGCTGCTAAATTAGATGCGAAGAAAGCTTCTCGTCCAATGATTGATAGCGATATCAAAGTTGCATGTCAACAATCTTGTCCTACAAACGCTATCAGTTTTGGTAACGCGAACGACAAGCATAGTGCAATCACAATGGTACGTGCTGAAAATCCTAACAGAAACTTTACTGTGTTAGAGCAATTACACGTATTGCCAAATGTAACTTACTTGGCGAAAGTAAGAAACGCTGGTGAAGCAGAAGGACATGGTGAAAAAGCAGAGAAGCATGAAGCTGCTGGGCACACTGAAACAAAAAAAGCAGAAGCTGCTCATTAATAATAAGAGTTATTTAAAATTTTAGAAATAGACGACAATGCATATAAAGTACGAATCACAACTGCGCGAACCTTTGGTGTATGGTAATAAAAATTACCATCAAGTTACTGAAGACATCGTGCGACCTATCGAAGCCAAGCCTACTCGTTTGTGGTATATTGGTTTTTTCATCGCTGTTACCTTATTAATGTTTGGTGCATACAGCGTTTATCGTGAGGTAACTTACGGTATTGGTCAGTGGAACTTGAACAAAACAATTGGATGGGGTTGGGATATTACCAACTTCGTTTGGTGGGTTGGTATCGGTCACGCTGGTACTTTGATCTCTGCTGTATTGTTATTGTTCCGTCAAGGTTGGAGAACTGGTGTGAATCGTGCTGCTGAAGCGATGACGATTTTCGCCGTGATGTGTGCGGGTCAGTTCCCTATCTTCCACATGGGTCGTGTTTGGATGGCTTTCTTTGTAATGCCTTATCCTAACTCTCGTGGTCCATTATGGGTAAACTTTAACTCTCCTTTATTATGGGACGTGTTTGCGATCTCTACTTACTTCACTGTTTCTTTATTGTTCTGGTACTCTGGTTTATTACCTGACTTTGCAACAGTACGTGATAGAGCTTTCACAAAATTGCGTAAGAAATTATATGGTATTGCTGCATTTGGATGGACTGGTTCTACAAAGCATTGGCAACGTCACGAAAGTTTGTCTTTAGTATTAGCAGGTTTATCTACTCCGCTAGTATTGTCTGTACACACGATCGTATCTTTTGACTTTGCTACTTCAGTTATTCCAGGATGGCATACAACAATCTTCCCTCCATACTTCGTTGCTGGTGCGATCTTCTCTGGATTCGCGATGGTACAAAGTTTGTTGGTGATTGTAAGAAAAGTATTTGGACTAGAAGATTATATCACCATTGGTCACATTGACTTAATGAATAAAGTAATTGTATTAACTGGTTCTATTGTTGGTATCGCTTACTTAACAGAATTGTTCATGGGTTGGTACTCTCAAAATAAATATGAAGGATATACTTTCTGGTATTCTCGTGCTTATTTATTTAGCCCTTATGGTTGGAGCTATTGGGGTATGATGGCTTGTAACGTAATCTCTCCACAAATTTTCTGGAGCAGAAAAATGAGAAGAAATGTATTCGTTACTTTCTTCATGAGCATCATCGTAAATATTGGTATGTGGTTTGAGCGTTTTGTAATTATTGTAACTTCTTTATATCGTGACTATTTACCTTCTAGCTGGTCTGTGTATTACAGTCCTACTATTTGGGAGATTGGTTTTTACTTAGGAACCTTCGGTTTATTCTTTACTTGTTTCTTCTTATTCGCTAAATACTTCCCAGTAATTGCGGTTGCGGAAATTAAGTACGTATTAAAACGTAGTGGTGAATCTTATAAACCAGGCATGTCAAGTTTAGAAGCTGAGACAGCAGAAGAGTTTGCACATAATCACGCTCATTAATTAAGAATATAGAAATAGAAATATATGGCACAAAAGAAATTTGTAGTAGGTTGTTTTGATGATGAAGCAACTTTATTTCCAGCAGTGAAGCAAGTGCGTAACGCTGGTTATAAAATCAAAGATGTGTACACACCTTTCCCGGTGCATGGTTTAGACCACGCTTTAGGAATGCGTGAGACTAGCTTACACACTGCGGGCTTTATCTATGGTATCACTGGTACGACTACTGCTATCAGCGCTATTAGCTGGATCTTTACAAAAGATTGGCCTTTGAATATTGGTGGTAAGCCACATTTTGCTTTACCAGCATGGATCCCAATCATATTCGAATTGACTGTATTATTTGCAGCAGTGGGTATGGTATTGACTTTTTGTTATTTATGTCAATTAGCACCAGGTGTTAAGAAACATCATTTTCATAAAAGAGCTACAGACGATTTATTTGTGATGGTTATTGAATGCAATGACAAAACCAATGCAGACGATTTACAAGCATTATTAAAATCTAATGGTGCTGTTGAAACAGAAACACAAGTAGCAGAAGAAGGATGGTGGTTTGGTACTTATGATAAGGAAGAGAACCTTGCAGTGCAAGGTTCGATGTAACCGAAATTAAAAAAAGGAAATTACCACCAAACAAAAAGAAAATTATAAAAGAACTCGAATGAATAAATTTTTAGCAATCACATTTTTAACTGCAGTAGTTGTATTAACTAGCTGTAGCGATGTTAAGCGCAAGCCAGGTTCTATCTATATGCCAGATATGGCCTATAGCCGTGCATATGAAACTTATGCTGATCATAGCAACTTAAAAGAAAAAGGTATTAACTACGATGCACGTCCAGTAGCTGGAACAATTGCTCGTGGTCAAGAAATGCCTTTCCCTTATGCTAAAGATGCTGCAGGTGATACTACTAATTATACTTTGTCTAAATCTGTTGTGAATCCTATCGATTCATTAACAGAAGCACAATCTAAAGAAGCAGAGCGTTTATATTTAATTAACTGTGGTATTTGTCATGGTGCTAAATTAGATGGTAATGGTCCTTTGTATAAAGATGGTAATGGTCCTTATGCTGCTAAGCCTGCTGCTTTGTTAGGTGATGCTAAATATGAGAACATGCCTGATGGTCAAATGTTTTATTCAGTAGCATACGGCAAGAACTTAATGGGTTCTTATGCTTCTCAATTAACGAAGCGCCAAAGATGGATGGTGATTAAATATATCAAGAACAAACAAGCAGCTGCAAAAGCTTCTAAATAAAAATTTTTAAAAGAGAAAAGATGGCATCTATTAAAGAGCAATTTGAAATTCCTGGTACGCTGAAAACTTGGGCCTATGCTTTAATCGGCATTGGCGGAGCTGCCTTATTGTATGGTATGTTTACAAAAGGCTTTAGTACCGATGAGCATGAGCAAGTGCACTTTTGGGGTACTTTAATGTACAACACTATTTTCTGGACCCTTGTGTGTAACGCTGCTATGTTCTTTATTTGTTTTAGCACGATGGCGCAAGCTGCTTGGATGCAATCTTTCAGAAGAATTGCAGAAGCTATTTCTACTTTAGTGCCTGTTTTTGGTACCATCACTTTTGCAGTGTTAATGTATGTAGTGTTAGGAGATAAGCATCATATCTACCATTGGTTAGATCATGAAGCGGTGATGAACGATCCTATCTTAAAAGGAAAGACTGGTTTCTTGAATCCTACTTTCTTTATTGTTTGGACTACTTTGACTATTACTTTATGGTCTTACTTTGGATATAGAATGCGTAAAATCAGCAGCGAAGCAGATCTGGCTCCAATGGATGCCGAAACTGCTAAAGCTTACAATATTAAAAGTATGGTAGGCGCTGGTTTCTTCTTAGTATGGTTTGGTTTAACAGTAGCTTCTACTATTCCTTGGTTATGGTTAATGAGTATCGATGCACATTGGTATTCTACTATGTATAGCTGGTATACTTTTGCTAGCTCTTTCGTAGCAGGTATGTCTTTAGTGGCATTATGGTTAATCTACATGAAGAACAAAGGATATATGGAATTGTCTAACACAGAGCACTTACACGATATGGGTAAGTTCATGTTTGCATTCTCTATCTTCTGGACTTATTTATGGTTCTCTCAATACATGCTTATTTGGTACGCAAATATTCCTGAAGAAACAGTTTATTTCAAGCACAGAGTTCAAGGTGCTTATAAGCCTATCTTCTTCTTAAACTTAATTGTAAACTTCTTAGCACCTTTATTAATCTTAATGAAGCGTTCTGCTAAACGTAATTTTACTTTAATGGCTTTAATGGCTGTATTAATTTTATTCGGTCACTGGGTTGATTTTTATCAAATGGTGATGGGTAGTTTAATGAAAGAGCACGTGAGTTTAGGTTGGTTAGATTTTGGTGTGTTGACTTTCTTTGTGGGCGTTATGATTTTGATGACTGCTCGTGCATTGGCAAGCAAGCCTTTGATCGCGAAGTATCATCCTTTCTTGAAAGAAAGTATTATTCACCACACTTAATTTTAAAATATTTATAAGAATACGATTATGAGTTTATATTTATCCATAGCAATCATCGTTCTCATTTTTGTGGTGATTTTTCAAATTGCCAAGGCAAGTGAGTATGTTTCCATTTTGAAAGGGGAAGAGGCAAGTCGTAAACAAAACAACAAGATCAACGGTTTCTTGATGATCGTGTTTTTAGTATTAGGATTTGTGGGCGTGTATGTTTGTAACGAATACCTTTATAGTAAAACCTTATTAGCTCAAGGCGCTGCAAGTGTGCAAGGAGAAAAAGTAGACCAAATGCTTTGGATTACTTTAACCATTACTGGCATTGTATTTATTGTTACTCAAGTTTTATTATTCTGGTTTGCTTATAAATACCAAGAGAACGAAAACAGAAAAGCTTTCTTCTTTGCGCATAGCACTAAGTTGGAGTTAATCTGGACTGCGATCCCTGCGATCACTTTAACTGTATTAGTAATTTTTGGTTTAAGAAACTGGTTTTTCTTTACTGGCGAACCTCCAAAAAATGCAATGGTAGTGGAAGTAACTGGTAAGCAATTTGGTTGGATCTTCCGTTACTCCGGACATGATGGTATTTTTGGTAAAAAATATTATAAGAATATTGACCCAGCTACTAACTCTGTTGGTATTATCTGGGATGATAAATATGCACAAGACGATATCTTAACAGAGCAAACTATGTACGTAGTAAAAGGTCAACCTGTTAAATTAATCATTGGTTCTAGAGACGTAGTGCATGACGTAGGTTTATCTCATTTTAGATTGAAGATGGATGCTGTTCCAGGTATTCCAACTACTATGTGGTTTACACCTAAGTATACTACTAAAGAAATGAGAGAGAAAACCGGCAATCCAAATTTTGCTTACGAGATTTCTTGTGATCAAATGTGTGGTAACGGTCACTACTCTATGAAAGGTATTATCGAAGTAGTGGATCAAGAAGAATATGATTTATGGATGGCGAAACAAAAGCCTCAATATTTCACAGCATTCCCTGAGAAAGATCCTACTGCAGTTGCAACTCCGGTTGTAGCAGATAGCACAGCAACAGCAAAAAAATAATTTAGAAAAATTTTATAAAATAACGGTATGAGTCACGAAGCAACTTTACATGGACATCACGAACACCATGATACATTCTTAACTAAATATGTATTTAGTCAAGACCATAAAATGATCGCGAAGCAATTCTTGATCACTGGTATGGTTTGGGCAGTACTAGGTGGTTTAATGAGTGTACTTTTCCGTTTGCAATTAGGTTATCCTGATGCAAGTTTCCCTTGGTTAGAATCTATCTTGGGTAAATGGGCGAAGGGTGGTCAAATTACTCCTGAAGCATATTATGCTTTGGTGACTACGCACGGTACTGTATTAGTATTCTTTGTATTGACTGCAGGTTTGTCTGGTACTTTTGCGAACTTCTTAATTCCATTACAGATTGGTGCAAGAGATATGGCTTCACCTTTTATGAATATGTTATCTTACTGGTTCTTCTTAGCTGCTAGTGTGGTAATGTTATCTTCTATGTTTGTAGAGACTGGGCCATTCAGTGGTGGTTGGACTGCGTATCCTCCATTGTCTGCATTAGGAGATGCTTCTCCAGGTTCTAAAACGGGTATGGACTTATGGATTATCGCGATGGCTTTATTCGTTGTGTCTTCTTTATTAGGTGGCTTGAACTATATCGCTACTATTTTGAACATGCGTACAAAAGGTATGAGCATGACGCGTTTACCTTTAACTATTTGGGCATTGTTCTTTACAGCAGTATTGGGTGTATTATCTTTCCCAGTATTATTGTCTGGTATGATCTTATTAATTTTTGATAGAAACTTTGGTACTTCTTTCTATCTATCTGATATTTTTGTGAACGGTGTAGGTGCTTTATCTAACGAAGGTGGTAGCGCTATTTTATACCAACACTTATTCTGGTTCTTAGGTCACCCTGAAGTGTACATTATCTTATTACCTGCCATGGGTATGGTATCTGAGATTATGTCTATCAACTCTCGTAAACCAATCTTCGGTTATATGGCGATGTTGGGTTCTTTATTCGCTATTGCGGTATTGGCCTTCTTAGTATGGGCGCACCATATGTTCGTTACAGGATTGAATCCTTTCTTAGGTTCTATCTTCGTATTATTAACTTTATTAATCGCCGTTCCTTCTGCTATTAAAGTATTTAACTGGTTAACTACTTTATGGAGAGGTAATATTCGTTTTACTCCAGCAATGTTATTCGCTATTGGTTTTGTTAGCTTATTCATCTCTGGTGGTTTAACTGGTATTTGGTTAGGTAACGCTGCATTGGATATTCACTTACACGATACTTATTTCGTAATTGCGCATTTCCATATTGTAATGGGTGTGGCTTCTATGTTTGGTATGTTCGCAGGTGTATACCACTGGTTCCCTAAAATGTATGGTCGTTATTTAAATAACTCTTTAGGCTATATCCACTTCTGGGTAACAATGGCTGGTGCTTATTTAATCTTCTGGCCTATGCACTACGAAGGTTTAGCAGGTATGCCTCGTCGTTATTTTGATTTTAGTATTTGGGAGAGCTTTAAACAATTTGCTGAATTGAACCGTTTCATCAGCACTGTATCTATGATTGTTTTTGCTGTTCAAATTTTATTCTTGATTAATTTCTTCTATTCAATATTCAAAGGTCGTAAAGTAACAACTACCAATCCTTGGGAAGCAAATACTTTAGAGTGGACTACTCCAATTAATCCTGGTCACGGTAACTGGCCTGGTGAGATTCCTGAAGTACATCGTTGGGCTTATGATTATGGTAAAGATGGAAAAGACTTCATCCCGCAAGACGTTCCTGTAGGTGCAGATGAATCTAGCCATTAAACTGTGAAAGAGATTTTAAAAAACTACGCACAGTTGATGAAGTTCACCCTCAGTTTTACTGTGGTGTTCAGTTGCGTAATTTGTTATATGTTGGCTCCGAAAGTAGCAAGCTATGACTGGACGATGATTTTGATTTTAACTTTCGCAGGTCTTTGTATTACGGGTAGCGCAAACGCAATCAATCAAGCAGTTGAGAAAGATACGGATGCACAAATGAAACGCACAGCGAATAGACCAGTGGCTTCTGGCCGCATGTCTCAACAGCACGCGTATCTTTTTGCATTGATCACAGGTGTAGTAGGAGTTGCCATGATGTGGTACTTTTTTAATCTGTCTTCTGCTTTGGTGTCTGCATTTAGTTTGTTCTTATATGCATTCATCTACACACCATTAAAAAAAGTCAATTCTATTGCTGTTTTAGTGGGTGCTTTTCCAGGAGCTCTTCCATGTTTAATTGGTTGGGTGGCTGGAAATGATGATTTTAGTTTTGCAGGTTGGTCATTGTTCTTGGTGCAATTTCTTTGGCAGTTCCCTCATTTTTGGGCGATTGCTTGGGTAGCACATCAGGATTATTCTAGAGTAGGTTTTAAATTATTGCCTGCTAAAGAAGGTCCTACAAGATTCACCGCAGTACAATCCATTATGTACGCAGTGTTAATGATCCCTGTTGGTTTTTTGCCACATTATTTAGGTGTCACTGGTGAGTGGAGTATGTGGGTGGTCTTGGTAGCCAACATTTTTATGGTGGTGCAATGTGTTAGATTATATCAGAACATGGGAGTGCCTGCGGCACGCCGTGTGATGTTTAGCAGTTATATTTATTTACCGATTGTTTTTTTAGCCTTATTGGCTGATAAAATATAAAGAGAACTTGTATGAATAGTTTAGTTGCTGAAAAAAAGAAATTTACTCAATACCAAATTTTACTTTGGGTGGGTATTGGAAGTATTTTAATGGCTTTTGCTGGTTTAACCAGTGCGTATATTGTGAAGAAGGGTCAAGCCAATTGGTTGGATTTTGATTTGCCTTCTGTGTTTTGGGTTTCTACTGTAGTGATTTTGGTAAGCAGTTTCACTATGCAGATGGCCGCTAAAAAACACAAAGAAGGTCAACAAAACCAATTCAAAGGTTTTATGACAGTGACGACGATTTTAGGAATTAGTTTTTTGATGTTGCAGGTGCAAGGTTTTATGGCTTTAGAAGCTAACAATATTGCACTTACTGGTCCAAGAAGTAATTCTGCAGGTTCTTTCTTATTAGTGATTACTGGTTTTCACATGTTGCATATGGCAGCAGGCGTGATTGCTATGTTATTCATAACAATGAAAGCACCTAAAGAAGGTGAAGGAGTAAGTTTGATGGCTACCTATTGGCATTTTGTAGACGTACTTTGGATCTATCTTTTTGTGTTTTTAAACTGGATTGGATAAAAGAATATTTTTGAAACGAAATAGTTATTGAACATGTCAAATGTAACAACAGCTTCAACAGAAGCAAAATGGTGGGGAGGTGGTAAGAGCCCCTTTAATGTAGAATACGGAAAAGTAATGATGTGGTACTTCTTAATGAGTGACGCATTTACTTTTGGTGCATTCTTGATCTCTTACGGTACCGTTCGTTTTTCTACGAATGGTTGGCCTGACCCTAACAAAGTGTTCAAGAGTTTCCCTTTTGCACCAGAAGGAGTGAATGCTCCATTGGTGTTTGTGTCTGTCATGACTTTTATCTTGATTGTAAGTTCTGTAACCATGGTGTTAGCAGTACATGCAGGAAAGATGATGGACAAGAAAGGCGTTGTTAGAAATATGATTTGGACCATCATTGGTGGTATCGCTTTCTTAAGCTGTCAAGCTTGGGAGTGGAATCACTTACACCATGAAGGTGCTTGGTGGGGTTTGAATCCTTTCATCAATGCAGATGGCACAGCCTCTTCTACTAACTTCACTAATTTCTTCTTCACGATTACTGGTTTCCACGGTTTCCACGTATTTAGTGGTGTGGTAATTAATATTGTAATGTTAATCATGACCTTGATGGATAAGTTTGAACAAAGAGGTCATTATTTAATGATTGAAAAAGCAGGTTTATACTGGCACTTTGTAGATTTAGTTTGGGTGTTTGTATTCACTTGTTTCTATTTATTATAATCTAATTCTAGTTTTCTTAAGATCGAAAAATATTATTTATGTCAAATCACGATACACATAGCGAAGAACATCACCACGATGTGATTGCAGAGATTAAAAAAGTAACCATCATCTTGTCTGTATTAACTATTGTTGAGTTAATCTTAGGTTTCTGGATGATCGATATTACTTCTGAAGGTTTACGCTTGGCTATTAAAGGTGCCATTGTTATCTTAATGATGGCTAAGGCTTTTTATATTGTTGCTTATTTCATGCACTTAAAACATGAAGTGAAGAACTTGATCATGACCATCGTTGTACCTTTGGCATTGTTTATCTGGTTCATCGCAGCTTTTTTAGCAGACGGTAGCTCTTTCAGAAATTTACGTAACTCTTATGATCGTCATTTCAAAGAGCAAGCTACTATTAAGGTAGAAGAGAAGCATCACGGGGCAGCTGAAAAGCACGAAGCTGGTTCTACTGAAAAGCATGAGGCTACTGAGAAGCATGAAGAAAAGGCTGCTCATTAAGAGTACATGTCTAAAAAATCTATCTATAGCTTATTGATCGCTTTGGCGATACCTGTACTTTGTTACTTGTGGTTAAAAAACGCGAGTGACACTGCAGTGGATATGCCTAGACATTACTTGTTAGATACTGTATACGAATCTGTAGTAGATGGCAAGAAAAAATCAGATTCTATTTGGCATACCACTAAGAATTTACATTTAGTGAATCAGTTGGGTGATTCAGTTAGCTTATACGATCACCAAGGCAAAATCATTATCCTGGATTTCTTTTTTACTAGCTGTGGAAGTATTTGTCCTAAGCTGACCAATAATATGTCTACCCTTCAAAGAAGTTTTTCCAAAGGGGGTAATGAGCGTAAAAAAATTGATACCAGCATTGTTCAATTCATGTCTATCACGGTAGACCCTGAAAGAGACTCTGTTCCTGTATTGAGAGACTATGGCAATAAGATGAATGTTTCTGCGGACAATTGGTGGTTATTAACTGGCAATAGAGATTCTATTTACAAATTTGCTTTTGAAGAAATGAAAGTGGATTCATTTAGCATGGAACCTATTCATCCAGATTTTATTCATACCAGTCGCTTTGTGTTGATTGATAAAAAAATGCAAGTGCGTGGCTATTACAATGGCCTTGACTCTGCAAGTTTATTGAAACTAGCTAAAGATGTTGGGTATATCATGCTTGAGAAAGATCGTACTAAAAAATCTGAAGTGTTTCAGCAAATTATTGAATTGAGTTGGTTATGGTTGGTGATTGCTGTTATTGTTGCGGGATTTGTATATACTTTTAGTAAGAATAGACAAAAAAATTAATTATCCTCTTTATATACTTTTATGTTAAATCCAATTATTCAAAAGAACGATAAGCAAGCTAAATTATTGATTGGTATTTTTTCTGCTATAGTATTTGTTGCAGTTACATTTTTAAGCAAGTTTACTTTAGAAATCGAGTTGCCTTTTGATGTACATATTTTTGCTTTAATCAATGCATTGATTAATACTTCTGTAGCTATTTTATTAGTAGCTGGATTAGTGGCTATTAGGAAAAGAAATTTCTTATTGCATAAGAATATTATGATGGTGGCCATGTTTTTATCCGTATTATTCTTGGTAACTTATATTGCACACCATTTATTAGCAGGTGAAGCAAAATTTGGAGATGCAGATCACGATGGTATTGTGTCTGAAGCAGAAGGGGTATTGGTTGGCAATACACGTCCTTTTTACTTAGTATTATTATCTACGCATATTATTTTAGCAGCTACTAGTTTACCTTTTATTTTATTTACTGCTTACCGTGCTTTAACAGCAGAATTTGAAGAGCATAAGAAACTAGCTAAACGTATGTGGCCTATTTGGTTCTATGTAGCAGTGACTGGTCCTTTGGTGTATTTATTGATCAGTCCTTATTATAATTAAAGAATGACTTTTATTGAACTAGATTAGTTCGGTCATAGGGTCCCAAAATAATTTTTCAAAGTCCACTACGGTTTCGTTTTGGACTTTTATTTTTTCTTTCTCTAAGAGTTCTTGCATTTGTGTAGGCGTTTCAAAATGCGCTTTACCACTGAGCATTCCATTTCTATTCACCACTCTATGGGCGGGTACTTTTGGTTTTACACCATGTGATGCATTCATAGCCCAGCCTACCATCCTTGAACTTCCTCCTGTACCTAAATATTTTGCAATAGCACCATAGCTAGTTACACGACCTTTGGGAATTAGGCGTACCACATCAAATACGTTTTGGAAAAAGTCCTTAGTCTTTGGAGTGTATTGCATCCTTCGAATTTTTAGATAGCGTCGCTCTGATTAATTGAGCTCTTGTCTTTATAGGCTCTGGTACAGATTCATAATCGAATGGGCAATGTTTGCAAGCTTCGCCGCAACAATAGCCACGCTTTTCGTGGTATACTGCTGTAAAGACCCAACGGCCTTTTGCATCTATATAATACTCTTCACTATTCTCGCTCATAAGTCTGCATTCTTAATAATTCTCCTGCATCCATTGGGATGTCTTTGATGGCTTCTTTCAAGACCTCGTCTAATTCAATAGGCAAGTCTTTGTCTAAAGTAAACTGAATATAGTGAATTTGGTTGCTTTGTGCGATATCTCTTCCCTCGTAATAGGTTTTGATTAAACAGCGAGGATCTATGGTGGCTTCTGCATATAAATTATCCGTTTTATACACCACAGTTAAACCATAGAGCTCAATCACTTTAAGAGTGAACAAGTATAAATTAGGACTATCTGTTTTTAGATGTATAATGCCTTTGCCATTCGCTGCGTCGGATTTTTGTAAAAACTGCTGATATAATCTTAAGAACTTAGGATGCGTTAAACGCTTCTTTGCTTTTGACCATCTTAATTGTGGATCAGGGAAAGTGATCCAAATTTCACTCACTTCATCTTTCGCAAAATAATTGGTTACCTGATCTATCTGTGTTCTTATGAAGGCAATATTTTTTAATCCTTCTTTATTGGCAATACTCGCGCCTTTCCAAATTCGGTTGCCTTTGATATCTAATCCAATAAAATGTTGTTCTGGAAACATGCGACCTAAGCCCACTGCGTATTCTCCTCTTCCACAAGCTAGTTCTACAACCAAGGGCTGGATATGGGTATCTATTGAAAGATGTTCAATTTGAATATTGGTTGAACCTTTTGCTAATTCACTAAAGAAAGCATTCCATTTGCCTTGCATATCCTGCGGGTATTCCAACACATTCTCATATTCTTTGATTGCCGCAAACTTTATTAATTTTTTCTGCCCCATGGCGCAAAGATACAATTTTACCCCTTCATTAATTTAACCACTCTTTCTGCAACAATAGGAGCAATGGCAACGCCCATGCCACTCATACGCACAGCGCAGAATACATTGGGTTGCAATTCTTCAATAATAGGCTTCTTGATTTTTCCCATCCCCATGGTACCACTCCATCTTAATTCGATCTTTGGTTTTTTGGAACCTTTTGGAAGGATGCGTTTCATCATAAAGTCTTCCAAGGTTTTTTGAATAAGTGCAGATGTTTCTAAAGAGTATGTTTTTTCGTTCTTGATATCTTTATTTCTTGCACCACCTAGTAATAAACGATTGCCTACATTTCTGAAATAGTAAAACCCTTCGTCAAAATGGAATGTACCCTTGAATTGTAGATTAGGAATAGGTTCTGTTAAAAACACTTGCCCTCTTGCTGGTACCACATCCAAACTAGGTATTAATTGTTTTGCAAAACCATTAGTGCAAATAAGCATTTGCTTTGTTTCTATTGAAGCTTCTAAATTGGTATGTATCGTTACACCTTTTTTGTGACTCTTGAATTTCTTTACTTCTGTGTTGAATAATATTTGAACGCCTTTGGATTGCACCGCCTGTTGTAATGCTAAAACTAATTTAGCAGAATTCAATTGTCCTTCGAATGGACTAAATGCCAATGCTTCAATTGCTTGAAAACCTAGTTGTTTGATTTTCTTGCTTTCGTTGGTATAGATAGATAAATATTTTCCGTTTTTCTTTGGTGTTTTTAATACTGGTGCTAATACTTTATTTAAGTATGCAATATCTGCATCTAGTTTACTAATATCATAGTCTCCATTTTTTTCAAAGAGTTCATATCCTCCAAACTGATCATAATCAATTAATTTTTTATCAAAGGTTTTTTGAATTTTCTGTAATCCATCATAACGCATCTTCACTGTCTCTAGCATATTCGCTTCTCCCATTAAGGACACATCGTACATTAACTCTGATACGCTTCCAAAGCAACTAAAACCTGCATTTCTGGTGCTAGCACCTGATGGGATCACGCCTCTTTCCAGAATAGTGATATTCATTTTGGGATGCTTATTGATTAGTTCATAAGCGGTCCATAATCCTACAAAACCACATCCTATAATCACTACATCTTTTGGTGCGTAATAAGTGGATTGCTCCCATGCTGAAATTGCCATATTGCTTAAATTAGATTCAATGAATTATTTATCAAATATATTCGAAATTAATAACTCTCTTTGCTTAATTTCATAGGTAGAAACCTGATTTTTATCAATATGACAATTCGCCATTTTTTTATAGTAGCTCTAATTTTTATTTTAAGCGCCAACTTAAACGCGCAGTCTAATACTTTTTCACTAAAAGGGTTAACAAAGTTATTTGTTAACAAAGAAACTGTCCCGTCATCTAAAAAGACAGATAAACAGTATCGCCCTGCCATACATTTTACACCAAAAGCTGGATGGATGAATGACCCCAATGGAATGATCTATGTAAAAGGGGTATATCATTTATATTACCAACATAATCCTAAGGCGAGTGTTTGGGGCCCAATGCACTGGGGGCATGCTACTAGTAAAGACTTGATTCACTGGAAGCATAAAAAGATAGCCTTGTATCCGAATACCTTGGGTACTATTTTTTCAGGTAGTGCAGTGATTGATTCTAATAATACTTCTGGATTTGGTAAGGGTAGACGAGCGCCTTTAGTGGCGATTTATACCCAACATAGTATGGAGGGAGAAAAAGCAGGTAGAGATGATTTTCAAAACCAAAGTATCTCCATTAGTTTAAATGCAGGTAAGACTTTCAAAACCTATAGAGGTAATCCAGTTATTAAAACACCTAATCTTCGTGATTTCAGAGATCCTAAAGTGTTTTGGTATGAGCCAACTGCTAAGTGGATCATGTCTTTAGCAGTGGGTGATCATATTGAATTTTATAGTTCTCCTAATTTAAGAGATTGGACAAAAGAATCTGATATTGGTGGTCCAAGCATGGGCGTGCATGATGGTAATTGGGAATGCCCCGATTTAATTTCTTTTGAAGTGGATGGAAAAAAGCATTGGGTCTTAATTGTGAATGTGAATCCAGGAGCACCTGCAAAGGGCTCGGGCGGTCAATATTTTGTAGGTGAATTTGACGGTCATTATTTTAAGCCTTACAATAGAAAAGAAAAGTGGTTGGATTATGGTGCAGATAATTATGCGGGAGTTACTTGGAATAACACTGGCGATAAAAAAATATTAGCAGGATGGATGAGTAACTGGTTGTATGCTCAGGTAGTGCCTACACAAAAATGGCGCTCTGGTTTAACCATTCCTCGCGAACTTTCTTTAAATAAATCTAGTGATACCACTAAAGAAGATTATTTATTAGTAACTAAACCAATTGAAAGAGTTGAGCGTTTAGAAAAATGGTGGGGTAGTGAACAGAAGAAAAACCTTTCACTTTCTAAGTCCTATACCATTAAAAAGAAATATGGTATTGCTCCTGGGCGTTTACAATTAACATTGGATACAGCTAACTCTTTTGAAATTATATTAAGTAATAATAAAGCAGAGCGTTTTGTGATTGGCTATAACGCCACTAACAAAAAATACTATATGGATAGAACGAAAGCTGGTTTGAGTAATTTCCATCCAGATTTTGCTGCGGTACATACTGCACCAAGATTATCTAATGCAAAATTATTGAAGCTAGACATCATCTTGGATAAAGCTAGCGTGGAATTATTTGCGGATGATGGATTGACTGCGATGACCGATTTGTATTTTAGTACAATGCCTTATACGAAGATGGAGATTAAATCGCTTGATAAAAAAGGAAAGAACATCATTCAACAATTGAAGTGGCATTCTTTGAAGCATTTATAATTTTGAGCCGAATAGCTATATTAATTGGCTCAAAAAAAGCCAAATTTTGAGCCAATTAAACTAAAATATTTAGTTTTAAGTACTAAAAATAAAAAAGCCTCTCACCAGTCAGGTAAGAGGCTTTGCTGTAGGGGGAGGGGTCGAACCTCCATGAGGCAGTTAGCTATAACACAAAGTTCAGTGGTCGACCCTGGTCGCCTATTGCTAGACGGCTCTATGTTACGTTTATCCCGTGATCCTCACCCCCGAGACAAGGGGGCATGTCTGCCAAAAATTTCATCACCCCACAGTATTAAGAACTCATTTGATAAATCAAAACTAAGCTAAAGGCCTTTATGTTGCAAATATTTTAATGATATATTTTAAAATATAGATTTTATTTAATAATTTGCTTATATATTTAAAATCATACAAATATGGACCCTAAAAACACCCCAAAATTGAACATTGACAAAAGCCTAGACAAGCTGGATTTGCAGATTATTCAATCTATGATGCTGGACGCCGAAGTTTCTTATGCAGACCTGGGTAAGCAATTATTTGTTTCTGGGGGTACCATACATGTGCGTATTAAGAAATTGGAAGAATTAGGCATTGTGCAGGGTAAGAAATTGGCGGTGGACATGAAAGTCTTGGGCTATGATGTGATTGCCTTTATTGGTATTTATTTAGAGAAGAGTTCATTGTATGATAGTGTTGCGGAAGCATTGCAGAAGATCCCTCAAATTGTTCGTTTAAATTATACTACAGGTAACTATAGCATGTTTGCTGAAATTGTTTGTAAGGATATTCAGCAATTGCGTTTTGTATTACACGATGAACTACAAAAAATAAAAGGGATAGAACGTACTGAAACGTTCATATCCCTTGAAGAAAGTTTTTCTAGAAATGTTAGAGTAGTCTAATTACAATTTATAACCATTGTCTGCTACCAATTGCGCACAGATTCTTCTGCGTGCATCTTTGGTATTGAAAGCGTCTACTTTTGTAAATCTCTTTAAGCCAATATGCATCATTCTTAATTCATCTCCTTCTGCAAAAGCATTCAATGCATCTTTCCCAGCTTTATTAATTGCATCTGCGGCATCATAAATATAAGTCTTCACTATATCTGCTTGAACACTTGTTGCAGCTTCGCCTTTTAAAGCAGTTAATTTTTCTAATCTTAATAATGCAGATTCTGCATGGTAAGTAATGATCGACATATCTGCAATATTCATTAAGATCTCTTGCTCTTTACTTAATGTCATCATTAATTTTTGCACTGCTGCTCCTGCAACCATTAAAATACATTTCTTAAAGTTGGCGATTGCTTTTTTCTCTTTTGCAAATGGTACTTCTTCATCGCTTCCAAAATCTGGAATGCTCATTAGTTCTGATTGCACTGCCATTGCAGGTCCCATCAAATCTAATTTACCTTTCATGGCACGCTTTAATACCATATCAACCGTTAATAATCTATTGATCTCGTTAGTGCCTTCATAGATTCTGTTGATACGACTATCTCTATATGCTTTAGAAATTTGGTATTCATCGCTATAGCCATTTCCGCCATGTACTTGTACACCCTCATCCACAACGAAGTCCAATACTTCTGATCCAAATACTTTTAAGATAGCACATTCAATAGCGTATTCTTCTGCTGCACCTAATAATG
>JBJOIU010000032.1:0-24906 GCA_046046935.1 Bacteroidota bacterium | reverse complement strand
ATTCAATGGTTGGCTCATTTTTACTAAAGTAAACAGTTTTACCTGTTGTCAATCTTAATTGCTTTGCAATTGTTTCAGATAATTCGTTCGCAGTACCTGGAGCACTGATGCTGATAGATTTCGGCAAAGTATACACCCCATTCCCTTTGGTTGACAAATAAGGTTCTGGAATAATTCCCAATCCTTGAGCCATTAATCCATTGATGCAACAGATACTCAATGCTGTTAACAAAAGTTTAGTCCATTTCATATACAATCGTTTTAAATTTTATGTATCAATTTTAAGCTTCTTAAAGGTACAAAAAATAAAAGCCCGACATTGATTTTTCAAGTCGGGCTTTTCCACATATAATGGTATTATTTCTACTAGTATCTGTACATGTCAGACTTGAAAGGTCCTTTTTGAGGAATACCTAAATAAGCTGCTTGTTCTACTGTTAATTCGTCTAATTCAACGCCAATTTTAGCAAGGTGTAATCTAGCAACCTTCTCATCTAAATGCTTAGGTAATACATACACTTTGTTTTCGTAATTCTTATGGTTAGTCCATAATTCTATTTGAGCTAAAGTTTGGTTTGAGAATGAGTTACTCATTACAAAGCTTGGGTGACCTGTAGCACAACCTAAGTTTACTAAACGACCTTCAGCTAATACAATGATATCTTTTCCTTCAACATTATATAAATCAACTTGTGGTTTGATAGTATCTTTTGTATGACCATAGTTTTTATTTAACCAAGCCATATCAATTTCAATATCAAAGTGACCAATGTTACAAACAATTGCTTTGTCTTTCATTGCTCTGAAATGTTTTTCAGTAATCAAATCACGGCAACCAGATGCAGTTACAATAATATCTGCTTCTTTCACTGCGTCAATCATTTTCTTTACTTCAAAGCCATCCATTGCAGCTTGTAAAGCACAGATAGGATCAATTTCAGTTACGATTACACGACAACCAGCACCACGTAAAGAACCTGCAGAACCTTTACCTACGTCACCGTAAGAACCTACTACAGCTACTTTACCAGCCATCATTACATCAGTAGCACGACGGATCGCATCTACTAATGATTCCTGACAACCATATTTATTATCAAATTTTGATTTTGTTACAGAGTCGTTTACATTGATCGCAGGAATTGGTAAAGTACCTTTAGCCATACGCTCATATAAACGGTGAACACCTGTTGTTGTTTCTTCAGATAAACCTTTGATACCAGCAACAAATTGAGGGTATTGGTCAAATACCATATTTGTTAAATCACCACCATCATCTAAAATCATATTCAATGGTTTGTCTTCACCACCAAAGAATAAAGTTTGTTCAATACACCAATCAGCTTCTTCGATGCTTTGGCCCTTCCAAGCAAAAACACCTATACCTGCAGCAGCAATAGCAGCAGCAGCCTGATCTTGTGTAGAGAAGATATTACAAGAGCTCCATTTAACTTCTGCACCCAATGCAGTTAATGTTTCAATTAAAACAGCAGTTTGGATAGTCATGTGTAAACAACCTGCAATACGTGCACCTTTTAATGGTTGACTTGGTCCGTATTCCGCACGGATGCTCATTAAACCTGGCATTTCTGCTTCAGCTAAACGAATTTCTTTACGACCCCATTCTGCTAGGGTGATATCTGCTACCTTATATGGTAAGCTAAAATCGATGTTTTGTAAGCCCATAATAGTATTTATTTAAGGCACAAAGGTAGTTTTATAGAATAAAATAATAAAAAATATCTAAAAAATAGTGAAATAGTCTATTATTTGGTAATTTTATTGATATTAATACTTTTTTGACATGAAAAACAAGTCCATTATAGAAGAATCGGCTATTGTACATAATACCATTCCCTTGGATGTTAAAGACCTGGCCATTTTAAGACTATTGCAAGACAATGCAAGAATCTCAGTAAAAGAGATTGCAGAATCGGTTCAATTAAGTACAACCCCTGTGCATGAAAGAATAAAAAGATTGGAGGCATCTGGCGTGATTAAACAATATGCCACTTTGATTGATGGCGCCAAAATTAAAAAAGGCTTAATGGTGATCTGTTATGTTTCCTTAAACCAACATAGTAAAAAATCAGGAGCTACTTTTATTAAACTAATTAATGAACTACCAGAAGTTGTAGAATGTTATAGTATCTCAGGAGAATTTGATTTCATGATGAAGATTGTTACAGAAGATATGAATAGCTATTACAATTTTCACGTGAATAAATTAAGTCAAGCAGAAAATATCGGACAAGTACAAAGTGTTTTTATTATGGGTGTGGTGAAGCAAACGCATGCTTTGATATAATCCTTTGTTAAAAGGTTAATCTCATTACATAGTCATCCATGTAGAATCCATTTCCAATATCGAATTTAAATTCGGATTCTTTTTCAAACCCATTTTTTAGATAAAAAGTATAAGCGTTATTGTGCTTATTTACTTGCAAGAATAGGGAAGTAGCTCCGGCATCTTTTGCAACTTGGATGGCTTTATTCAATAAAGCTTTTCCAGTGCCTGTTCCATGCGCAGCTGGTAATACATATAACTTGTTTAGTTTGTATGCTTTTTGATTTTCCGCTTCATTATTAGTAGGCTCGGCGCTCACTGAGCAAAATCCAATATCCTCGCCATTTAAACTAGCGATAGAAAATTGGTGTCCTTTCTCTATTTGTTCTGTCAATGAATCGTCGCTATACATCCAATCCAACATGAAATCTATCTGTTCTTGAGAAATGATATGTCCATAAGTGGAAGGCCAGGTATTTTCTGAGATAGATCTAATTAAAGAACGATCTTCTAAATTGGCTGGTCTGATAGTTATTTGACTCATTTTATAATTGCGCTAAACTCTCTTTAATGGTTTGAATTCTGGCTAAAGCATCTGCTTTTTTCTTTTGCTCAATGGCTAATACTTCCGGTTTAGCATTTTGAACAAATTTCTCATTGCTTAATTTTTTATCTACAGAAGCAAGGAAGCCTTCTTGATGTGCCAAATCTTTCAATAAGTTTTCTTTTAAACTCTCTGTATTGATGGCCTGGTCAGCTACTATGTAGAATTTATCTTTTTCTAAAGCAATTACAATACTTGAGCCAACAGCAATTGAAGTAAATGAAATAGATTTAGCATTTACTTGTTTAGCTAATATATTTTGAATGGCTTTATAAGTAGTATTATTTTCTGATTGAATATGCAAGTCGATTAAATCTTTCGGCTTAATCTGGTTTTTGTTTCTAGCATCTCTTAAAGTAGAAATTACATTCTTTAATAATGCACCTGCATTCAAAACAGACTCGTCTACTTTTCCAATTGCCTCATATTCTTTCACACATAAATCTTGGGTCTGTGTTTTTAAAGCATGGTGTAGTTCTTCTGTAATGAATGGCATGAAAGGGTGTAATAATTGTAGTAGAGTATCATAAAAATCTATACTTCTGTTATACACCTCTGCATGTATGGCTTGTTCGAATCCTGGCTTGATCCATTCTAAATACCAACTACAATAGTCATCCCAGATTAATCCATAAATAGTTTTCAATGCCTCGCTTAATCTAAACTCTTTCAACATACCATCTACTTCCATCTGTGTAGCACTTAGTTTTGCTTGGAACCAATCCATTGCAAAGGCTGCATCTTCAGGTACTTTACCTTCATTGCTAATACGGGGCTCCCACATTTTCAACAATTTGGCTGCATTCCATAGTTTACTATTGAAATTTCTTCCTTGCTCCAATGTAGATTCATCAAACAATAAATCATTGCCTGCGGGAGAGGCAATCATGATTCCAAAACGAACTGCATCGGCGCCGTATTGATCTATTAATCCTAATAAGTCTGGAGAATTCCCCAAACTCTTACTCATTTTTCTTCCTTGTTTATCTCTAACAATACCTGTAAAATAAACGTCCTTAAATGGAATCTTGCCCATGTACTCTTCACCTGCCATAATCATTCTTGCTACCCAGAAGAAAATAATTTCTGGAGCAGTTACCAATGTGCTAGTAGGGTAGTAATAATTTATTTCAGCATTATTTGGATTCGACATTCCTTTAAACACTTCAATTGGCCATAACCAACTACTAAACCATGTATCTAAACAATCTGCATCTTGTGTTAATGTTTTTCCTTTTGTGGTAGGGAATTTTGATCTAACTTCTTCTTCGCTTTTGGCTACATAAACATTGCCTTCTTCGTCATACCATGCTGGGATTCTGTGGCCCCACCATAATTGTCTACTAATACACCAGTCTTTAATGCCTTCCATCCAATGACGGTATACATTTTTAAACTTAGCAGGATGAAATTGTATCTCATCACTCATTACAGCATCTAATGCAGGAGCTGCCAATTTTTTCATATCTACCCACCACTGTAAACTCAATCTTGGTTCTACAATAGCATCTGTTCTTTCACTAAAACCTACCTGGTTCACATAGTCTTCTAATTTCACTAAATTCCCGCTGGCTTCTAAATCTGTTGCTATTATTTTTCTTACTTCAATTCTGTCTTTACCAATATACATTGGAGCGGCCTCATTCATAGTCCCATCTTCATTCAATGTTTCAATAACTTCTAAGCCATGTTTTTGGCCAAGGTTAAAGTCATTGATATCATGAGCAGGCGTAACTTTTAAAGCACCTGTTCCAAATTCAATATCTATATAATCGTCTGCAATTATAGGTATACGTCGATTAATCATTGGTACAAATGCAAATTTGCCCACTAAATGTTTGTATCGATCATCCTTAGGATGAACACAAATGGCTGTGTCTCCAAAAATAGTTTCAGGTCTTACTGTTGCGATAGTAATATATTCTTCTCCAGGTATGTCTAGTCTGTATCTAATATGATACATTTTGCCATTTACTTCTTTATGAATCACTTCTTCATCACTCAATGCTGTTTTGGCACGTACATCCCAGTTGATCATTCTTTTGCCACGATATATTTTACCTTTTTCGTATAGATCAACAAATACATTAATTACAGATTCGTAATAAGCTGGATCCATAGTGAAAGAAGTTCTTTCCCAATCCAAACTACAACCCATCTTTCTTAATTGCTGTAAGATGATGCCTCCATATTTTTCTTTCCACTCCCAAGCATATCCTAAAAATTCGTCTCTAGATAAGGAAGATTTAGCAATGCCTCTTTCTCTTAACATGGCAACTACTTTAGCTTCAGTAGCAATAGATGCATGATCTGTTCCAGGTACCCAACAAGGATTCATCCCTTGTATACGTGCACGTCGTACCAATATATCTTGTATAGTATTATTTAAGCAATGCCCCATATGCAATACCCCCGTTACATTTGGCGGAGGGATGACCACGGTATAAGCTGGTTTATCATTTGGTTCACTGTGGAAATAACCACGATCTACCCAATGTTGATACCATTTGCTATCTACTTCTGTGGGGTTAAAATTTTTACTTAATTCCATGCTTAAATGCTTTACCTATAATTAGTTGCAAAAATAAGGAAAAGCTTCAAGCTATTTTTGACTAAAAAATACGATCTTGGACCTTTATGGAATTTGCTATTGTAGATATAGAAACCACCGGCGGAATGCCAAGCACCCATGGTATTACTGAAATTGCCATTGTAATACATAATGGCGTAGAAGTGACTGGCAAATTCAGCACTTTGGTGAATCCATTGCAAAAAATACCTCCTTTTATAGTGGGTATGACGGGTATTAGTGACGAAATGGTAGCAAAAGCACCTTTGTTCGAGCATGTCGCCCCTCAGATTTTCAATTTATTGAATGGCAGGATTTTTGTTGCACACAATGTAAGTTTTGACTATTCATTTGTGCATTTTCATATGGACAGAGCAGGATATAAATGGAGTGCCCCTAAATTATGTACCATTAAATTAAGTAGAAAGGTATTTCCAGGATTAGCCAAATATGGCCTAGGTTCTTTAACAAGAGATTTGGGTATTCGTATTGAAGGAAGGCATAGGGCATGGGGAGATGCTCAAGCTACCGCAGAAGTTTTAACGATGGCTATACAGAAAGAGGGAATGAGTCCCATTCATGGTTTATTGGCCAAGAAAGATCCCTATAAAAAGAAAGCCTCCTCTAAACAAAGTTCAGAAGAGGCTTCAGAAAAATCATCAGAAGATTAATAATCGGCTGTAATACCTGTATAATTTTGTGGCGTAATTTTTTTCAATGCTGTTTTCAAAGTAGCAGCAACTTTAAGACCATCTATAAATTTATGCATCGATTTTTTATCAATCTTGCTATTTCCTCTTGTTAAATCTTTCAAAGCTTCATAAGGGTTAGGGTATTTTTCACGACGTAAAATAGTTTGAATAGCTTCAGCAACTACCGCCCAGTTGTTCTCAAGATCTTCCTGAATCTTTACTTCATTCAAAATAAGTTTTCCTAATCCTTTTTCTAAGGAATTAATAGCAATGGCTATATGTCCCACAGGTACACCTATATTTCTTAAAACAGTTGAATCAGTTAAGTCTCTTTGTAATCTAGAGATAGGTAATTTCGCTGCCAAATGTTCTAAAATAGCATTGGCCATGCCAAGATTGCCTTCAGCATTTTCAAAATCGATTGGATTTACTTTGTGTGGCATGGCGCTGGAACCAACTTCACCTTTTTTGGTTTGTTGTTTAAAATAATCCATGCTGATATAGGTCCAAATATCTCTTGAGAAATCAATTAAAATATTATTGATTCTTTTTAATGTATCGCAATGTGCAGCAAAATGATCGTAATGTTCAATTTGAGTAGTGAACTGCATTCTTTGTAATCCTAATACATCTTCAACAAATTCATTGCCTAAAGCCACCCAGTCTTTTTTGGGATAAGCAATATGGTGTGCATTAAAATTACCTGTTGCTCCACCAAACTTTGCAGCATAAGGTACATTCACAAATAATTCAATTTGATGATGCAGTCTTTCAACAAATACCATGATTTCTTTGCCTAAGCTAGTAGGAGAGGCTGCTTGACCATGTGTTCTAGCTAATAAAGGAACTTTCTTCCATTGCTTTGCTAATTGGTATAATTTGTTTTGCAAATTGATATAAGCAGGTAATACCTGATGTTCCATCGCTTCTTTCCAACTTAATGGAATAGCTGTATTGTTTATGTCTTGTGAAGTCAAACCAAAATGTATCCATTCTTTTAATTCACTTGCTTTATTCGCGTCTAATATTTCTTTTAAAAAATATTCTACTGCTTTGACATCATGATTGGTTGTTGCTTCAATAGTTTTAATTTTTAAAGCATCCGCTTCAGAAAAATTATCTACAACAGCAAGTAGTATTTTTTTCAAAGTAGGGGTTACTTTAAAGAACTTCTTATCTGCTAAAAACAAAAAATAATGTACTTCTACTAATACTCTGTATTTGATTAAAGCATATTCAGAAAAGTAGGCGCCAAGGTGTGCAGTTTGCTTTTGATAGCGACCATCGATGGGAGATATAGAGGTAAGTTGTGACATATCGGAAAAAATGGTTTTCTTTGCGCAAAGTTAATTCAATTGAGCAAGAGATGGCGCATAGGGGCGGTAAGTTATTTAAATACCCGTCCATTTTTATTAGGAATTGAGCAATCTGGCTTAATAGAGCAGATTGAACTGACAAAGGCTTACCCTGCGCAGTTGGCACAAGCTTTATTGGATGACACCATCGATATAGGCCTAGTGCCAGTAGCAGTTATCCCATTATTGAAAGACCCACAATATATCTCTAATTACTGTATTGGAGCAGAAGCGGCAGTAGCTTCTGTGGCTATTTTTAGTGATGTTCCGATGGAGCAAATTGACAAAATATACCTTGATCATCAAAGTAGAACCTCCGTTCAACTAGCCAGATTAATGGTCGAATTATATTGGGAGAAAAAAGTGGAATGGATCCCTGCAGAGGCAGATTATATAGAAAAAATTGGAGGCACTACTGCTGGAGTGATTATTGGAGACAGAGCTTTAGTGGCACAAAATAGATTCGCTTATTCTTATGATTTGGCTGCAGCTTGGAAAAAGTATACCGGATTCCCTTTCGTGTTTGCTACTTGGGTGGCCAACAAGCCAGTGCCCGCAGAATTTATGGAACTTTTTGACCAGGCTAACGCCTATGGATTAAATCATTTAGATGAAGTGATAGACGCAATAGATGACAAGGAAAAAGTCTACGACTTAAAGAAATACTATACTCAAAATATTAGTTACGAATTCACGGAAGAGAAAAAGAAAGGATTGGCTTTGTTTTTAAAGTTGCTTAATCCTTCTTAAAAATGCCAGGCATTTTCTTTGCTAAAAAATCATTGAAATAATTAAATATTTCTGGAGCAGGATTGATCCATCTTGCTAATAAATAAAATCCAATCCCATAACTAGTAGATTGTACAAGAATATTTGCAACAAAATTTGTAGGACTTGGAATTTGATGAATCAAAAGCATTAAACTAATACTCAATAACAAGAAGATGCCATGTTTCCATGTATAGGGTTGTAGATCGAATTTAAAGTATAAGAATCCAAAACGAACGCTATTGTATAAAGTATAGGCGATTAAATTTGAAAATGCTAGTCCTGTTAAATCATAATGCTGAATTAAATAATAATTTAAAGGAATAGACACCACCACAAAAAGTACATTGGTAAAAAAATCGAATTTCCAATAATTGGATGTGCCAATGATTTGTGCATTTACGCCAGTCGCTAAATCAATTAATTTAGCCAATCCCATGATAAAGGCAAGATTGATTAATGCATCGTATCCACCTCCTTGTTTATGACTAATCCAATTTAAGAAGGCGACTAAATTGCCAATGTTTAACCAGATAAGTCCAAATAGTAATAAACCCACTGCTAATAAATTGGAAACACTCTTGTGGTATATATGTTTGATGTTAGCAAAGTCTTTATCTTTCCATGATTTAGCCAAAATAGGAATACTAATAGCGGTTAAACTTCTTTGAGGGATCTCTAATATTGCAGATACATAGGTAGCAATAGCAAATATACTTGCATCACTTAAGCCTTTAAAAATAATGATCATTCCAGTATCATTGGTTCTTGCCAATAAATTAAAAAACTGTCCAGCAAAAACAAATAAGGCGAAACTGATCATCCTGCCTTTTAATCTCTTGGTAACACTACTTATTGTAAATGTTCTAAAAGACCATTCTTTGGTTTTAATTAGGGTATACAACAAGTATAACATTGGGATCAAGTATACGCAGCTAAATAAACCAATGAACTGATTCAAATTAATTATGTGAAAACCAAAAAGGATTATTAAAATCGTGGTCAAAACACGAATACTTGTTTCCCTTAAGAAATTTGTTAAAACGCCTTTATGCAATCCCCAAGCAAATGCTTCTAGCCAGTAAAATAGCAATAAGAAAAAAGTATAAGGATAGATATAAGAAAAGTAATTGGCTAAACTTGGAGACTTGCCTAATTTTCGAATGATAAAATCTTTATTAGTCCATCCAATAATGAGTAATATGCCAAAACCCAATAAATTGATTATTAAGGTTAAAAAAGGCAATTCGTTTTTTTCTTTACCTAAGTAATGATTGTAGAAAGGGAAAAATTTATATACCACAGGTAAGGTTCCAAGGGTACAAAAAACAGAAAGGGTTGCCCCAATATCAATCATGGCTCTCACCAAACCTTGATCGTTCTTGTTAAAGAACATGGGAAATAAAACGAGTAAATTGATGGCGCCAATCAAGAATCCTATAAAAATATAATAGGAAGACTTAATACCTTGTTTTTGAATGATGCCCATGGTACAAATATATTATTATTTATACTTACCTATTAGCCTATTCTTTAATAGCTTCCAGATAGTTTGAAAAGAGATACGACTCTCTGTATAAATGACCTGCTTTTGGTCAATTAATTCAGTCAAACATTGAGCATACCAGTCTTTGTGTTTTTCTAAAATATATGCAATGATTTTTTTTCTATTGGGGTGGGTATGATTTTTTAATGTGGACTTGTCGGTTTGTCTATAAAACAATAGATATTCTGGAATTAAATGCACCTGCCATCCGGCCTTGGTAATTCGAATATAAAATTCCCAATCCTCATAACCCATGGTCATAGATTCGTCGTAACCACCCACTTGATTCCATGCAGTTCTTCTAATCATTGCACATGCAGAGCATTGGTTAGAAAATAAAAAATTAAAAGCATCGCCTCCTCTAGGTCTTGACTTGTCTGATTTATTTCCAAAATATTGAATATAGCTATTCACAACTCCAGTGCTTGGCTCATTATGTAAAACCTGGATACCTTTTTCAAAAAAACTGGTATCAAAATAATCGTCTGCATCTAATGTAACAATGATATTGCCTTTTGCATGTTGCACTCCGTAATTTCTAGCAGCGCTCATTCTTCCATTTTCTTTATGTAAAACAGTTACTAATTCGTCTTTAGCTAATTCTTTTAATATTTCTATAGTAAAATTATCAGTTGAGCCATCGTTTACTATAATGATCTCATGTGCTGGCAGGGTCTGCTTTTTTAATCTATCAATGGTTTCATTAATAAATTTTCCGTCGTTATAACAAGGTATGATTACACTTATTTGATATTGCATAGTTGTATATTACTTGTAGCAGAAAATATTGAGTTGAACATCGTAAATAGTACCAGTATCTTTTTGAGTAAATGGGCGAGATAAATTATCTGCGGCCATTTTGATATACACTTTGAATCCTGCCTTATCTACTATGTTTAATAATTCGTTTAATTTATATGTCTCAGAAGCTTTGCCATGATATTCTAAAAAGAAGTTATCTATTTTATGCAAGTGTGGAGCACAGTCTTTAACCACTTCGTATTCGGCCCCTTCTATATCCATCTTTAAAAAGTCTACCGCATCTAAATTAGCTAAGATAGAGGATAGCTTGATGGCATTTACTTTATTCTCAGATTGTCCACTAGCGTCAATATGACTTCCTTCTGATCCTTTATTATCAAATGACAGGGTAGTGTGTTCGGTCCAGATGGCTGCTTGATGTAATTCTACTTGCTTGAATTGATTGCTTTGAACATTTTTAGTTAGTATTTCAAATAATGATGCGTCCGGCTCGAATGCATGCACAATAGCATTAGGATAAATTGTTTTAAAGTAAATAGTGCTTAGCCCAATATTAGCGCCACAGTCCAAAATAATAGGTACTGTCTTGTTTGATTTAAATTGATAAATCTCTTCTACAAATATCTCTTGGTATGTTTTAACCAATTCGTATGGGCGAATATAGTGTAAGGTAAAATCATCGAAACTTCTAGTTTTAAGCACTTGGTCATTTTCATTCTTTAAAATACGAGTAGACCACCAAGAAAGTTTTTTGAATCTAGTTTTTTCGGCGGATTGAATCCATCTTTTTCTGATCCCCTTTAGTATATTTGTAATAATCATTAATGAATGCTTTTCATGTCTGAACCAAAAATTTCTATTTGTATACCTGCTTACAAAAAGCCTGAATATGTCCTAAGGGCTATTCAGTCTATTGCTAAACAGGGTCATAAAAATGTAGAGATCATCATTTCTGATGATTCTCCCAGTTCGGACCTAAAATTAGCAATTCAACCTTATATTTCTCAGCTAGATATCAAATATTATCACAATCTACCCGCATTAAAGAGTCCTGCTAACTGGAATAATGCATTAGACAAGGCCACGGGGGATTATTATATGCTTTTGCATCAAGATGATTGGTTGGAATCAGATCAGGCACTCTCTCGTTTTATAGCTGCTTTTAAGAAGGACCCTTCTGTAGGGTTTGTTTTTTGTAAGAACACGGCCATTCAGCCAGATGGACAAATCATCCATTTGCAAGCAATAAAAAGCTTGCTAAAAGATATGTCAAAAAGACCTTATCATATTTTAAGAGCAAATGTAATTGGTCCGCCAAGCAATACTATGCTTAAAAAAGAAATTAAGATTAGGTACGACGAGTCTTATATATGGTTAGTAGATGTTGATTATTATGTACAGTTACTTACCAAAGGAAACACATACACTTATATAGATGAGCATTTAGTGAGCATTGGATTACATGAAGACCAAACCACCGTTTTTTGCAGAAATAATGAAGACGTGATTGTGAAAGAGAATATTTGGTTTGCTCATAAATTAGGCAATACGGCTTTTGATGATATTTTGATATTTGATTACTATTGGAGATTGCTTAGAAACTATAAAATCAGATCCATCACAGATTTAAATGCTATGGGTGTTGAAGACTCGAAAATTCTTTGGGTAATTAGAAAGATGCTATTACTGCAAATTAAATTCCCTTTAGTTATATTAAAATTTGGACCAATCTCTAAAATTTTAATGACCTATGCTTATTTAATGCATCCTAAAAACAAATAGGTTTTTAAATTGTAGCATTTTCTTTTCTATCAATTTCCAGGAAGCAATTCCAAGTATAAAAGAGATTACAGTACTAGTCCATAATAAAACAGCAACTGTAGGTTGTAGCCAATAAATAATTAATTGCTGTACAGGGAAAGCATACAAGTATATACCGTAAGAAGGATCCTCGATGGTATTATGTATCCAATTGGCAAGTTTTGAACTTCCTTGTCCAATATATAAAACCAAATATGGCCAGCTAAAGCCAAGCCAAATTGGATTTAATTTTAAATAAATAACGAGTATAATTACAATGCATGCTACTATTGCCAATAGTGTTCTAAAAGGTATTTTAATCCATTCAAGAGAAGACCAAAATGCCCCCAAAAGAAAAAAGAAACCAAGTTCAGCTACTAAGTCTACTCTTAATTTAAAATTGATATGTTTTAGACGCTCTATATGAAATAAATTTCCATATAATAAAACACCAATGGATATTAGTAAAATGGGGATTAAAAGCACTCTTAATTTTCTTATTGGGAACAATACAAGCAAGACCAAGTAAAAGAAAAATTCAAATCCCATTGTCCATAAAGAGCCATTGATGGCAGTATTTGAATTATTATCGAATACGCCATGTATTCTCCATTGATTGTGATAAAGCGTTAAATTATTTAAAATATAATTAGTGGATTCTACTGGAAATTTAAAAAATGGCTGATGTGGTTGATAAATAAGATAGGCCATTCCTACAGATAATAATAAAACAGTAATTAATCCGGGATAAATTCTTAAGACTCTTTTCCATAAATAATCCAATACATTAGGGCTTCTTTCAAGGCTTTTGAATATCAGAAAACCACTAATGGTGATAAACCCTTTTACACCAAAATAAGAAAAATTAATATAATGATTGGTCCACTCGCATAAAGGATCACAACCTTTATTGCCCAATAAAACATATGAGTGAGAAACAATTACCAGCCAAGCAAATAGAATCCTAATAATATCAAAATTATTTGCCTTTCTTGTATGCTGGATTGTATGAGTCATAGTAATAAGCACAAATATAAAAGATTTAGTATCTTGGCAGCATGTTACTCTCTATAATTATTGTTAATTACAAGTCTACCGCAGATATTCAAAATTGTTTGAAGTCTGCCAGTCAACTTTTATTGGACAATAAAGAGATTGAATGGATTATTGTTGATAATGAATCCCAAGATAATTGTGCAAATCTTTTACAAGAGGCATTCCCATTTGTTCAATATATACAAATGGGCTATAATGCAGGTTTTGCAAGAGCTAATAATGCAGGTATTAGATTGGCAAAAGGAGAAAATATTTTATTATTGAACCCGGATACTTTAATTCGCCCTAATGCTATTGAAAATTGTTTGGAAAGATTAGTGACATCGGATGCTGTAGCATGCGGTGTTCAATTAATTCATGCCGATGGACTACCGCAATTCTCGGGAAGTAAATTTATGATAGGTGGATTAAACCATTTAATGGACTTGCCTTATTGGGGAGCAACGCTAAAAGCATTCGCTTCATTATTTATTAACTCAAAGCCTGCAATAATCAAAGCTGCAAAAGAGCAGAAAATAGATTGGGTGAGCGGCGCTTTTTTGATGGTTAAAAAATGGGCGATAGATAAAGCAGGTTTATTAGACGAAGATTTCTTTTTATATGCAGAAGAGGTAGAGTGGTGTAGTAGACTCGGAAAATTAGGCCCCTTGTATATTTATGGTGATATTGAAATGGTGCATTTAATTGGCACTTCCATTCAGTCAGCAACCAACGCAACTGATAATAGTTATACCAATTTATCTGACAAGAAGGGATTGCAATTAATGGTTTCAAACCATTTAAGAATTAGAAAACAATATGGACTTTTCTGGTATACCATTCAATTATTGAATTTTACTTGGACAATTCTATATGCTTATAGTATGAGCATACTATTGCATCTTGCTCATGGTAAAAATCCATTTACTGATTTTAAAAGACTGGGAGGCTTTGCTAAAAATGTATTGATGCTTTGGAAGCTTTCACCAAAAATGGTCCTTGCTAAGCCTTATTTTTATAAGTGCATCTAAAATCCCAATAATCCTTTTAGGGTATCAATTCTAAATTGTATAATTGGCCAAGTTTTTGCTGGGTGACCTTCTAATGCATATTTTATGCCAAGTACCATTGCTGCTCCTAATTTAAATAAGTATTCAACAATTTTAAGTGTAAAAGCCTTGGAGCTAATTGCTTTGGTTCTTGCTCTTTCACCTCTACCCATGCCACTTGCTACACGGTACATGTATTCTTTGGTTAATTTCTTTACTTCTACAACGTGCTCTACAATAATACTAGGGTCATAATAAATTGTATGTCCAAGGTCAATGATTTTGTAAAATAATTCTTTGCCTTCCCCGCCAATTCTAACTGTTCCAACAACGCCAGGTAATTGAATATTGAAACCGCCTATTTGATTAAATATTTTTTTAGAAACAATCATATTTGATTCTAATGGGTACTTGCCATTTTTAAATGCACACGCAGTAGGGGCATAATCAAAATTGCCTACCATACTGGAAACATAAAAGCTCATCCAATTTGGTTCATGGGGAATATATCTTGGTATAATTCTTCCACCAAATCCAACTACAAATGGCTGATCATTGACATGCTTAATTATATTTTGAACAAAATCTTTATGTGCAATAGCATCGTCATCAATAAAACAAAGCCAATCTGCTTTGGCTATTGCTGCCCCAGTATTTCTAGCAAAGCTTGCTCCTTGATTGGTTTCTGTTGTGTAATAAAAATTACCTTCTGGATTGACTTGCCTCCAAGATGCAAAAACCTCTGGTGTCCCATCTGTCGAATTATTATCTACTACAATAGCTTCAAAAGAGAATAATCCAGCAGATTGTTGATACAAAGCATCCAAAGCCGCACCAATATAGTTGGCTCTATTATAGCTACAAATTATAATAGAAAGTTTTAGCATTTAGGCTGCTTTTTGTTTTTGTTGAAATGTTTTATATCCTACAAATACAAGCAAAGCCCATAATATAATAGAAGCTATACCAGAAGCTTTCTTAGAAATGTCTATTGAACTTGGCCTGAATTCAAATTTAATTTCATGTTTACCCGCTGGAATTACTAGACCTCTTAAAACATAGTTCACTTTTACAATAGGACTTTCTTTATTATCTATATATGCTTTCCATCCAAGGTTATAATATATCTCACTAAATACCGCTAATTGTTTTTTAGAAGTAGTTGCTGTATAAAGAATATCGTCATTATTGTTTTTAAGTAAGCTAATATTTGCAGCGCTATCTTGTTCTAGATTAGTTAAATCTGCAATTTTATCTTTTTCTTCAATGATGGCTGTATCTTTTGGATTAAAATTATCCAAAGCTTTCATTACTCCAGCAGCATCTTTTTGATATTGTATTCCCTTTACAAACCAGACATTTCCCAATGCTTCTTTATTTGGGATAGTGTCAGTTGCAATATTCCCAGAAATCACATATTTGGTATTCAACATATTTAATGTTGGCATACAATTAGGAAACTTATACCATTGGTTTTCTATAAGATCTTGATAGATACTTAATTTAGCTGGATTGTATCCGCCGACTGTTTTATGATGATATGCAATTAATGCACCGCCATTAAAAGCATTTGGAATACCACTACGAATATCTAGAACTCTATAAGTGCTAGTATCTTTTTTTAGTGCAATATCTAATGGAGTTAAATTAAAAGCAGCATCGTTTTCTGTAGATTCAATATAGCTTTCTGATTTTAAATATTTGGTGTTTAAACTAAACAAATCTATCATGGACAATACGCCTAGGCCAATAAAGAAGAGAGTTTGATTGATAATCTTTTTAATACTTAAGTATACTAGGACTATTATCAGTATCAAATACACTAATGCTTTGATTATGTCTGATTCCATTAATCCTTTTCTATCAGCAACTAATCCATTAAATAAATCATTGGCAGGTGTGATATAAGTCGCTGCTGCAGCAGGATCCTTAATCTGAGAATTGACCATCTGAGACCATTGTGCTAATTTTTGTTTGTCTTCTTCGTTTTTAAAATCACTTGTAAAGTAAATAGCGAATACTGCAACAAAACTTAAAGTAATCAGCACTAATCCCGTTTTGTATTTATTTATAAAATCCTTTAAACTATGCTCTTTACTTAAAGCATCAGCGCCATACAAAGCCATAATGCCCATCAATAAGGTTGGGATAACCATGATCATACTTGGTGCACGAAATTTATTATAAAAAGGCACATGATCTAAAACAAAAACATTAAATCCTTTTAAATAAGACCCAGCAGCTAATAAACAAGAAAGTAAAATGGTTGCTGCAATCCAGATTCTGTGTGGATTTGTTTTTAGAGAGAAACCAATAAAAGCCAATAAACAAATCACAATACCTATATAAGGAGGGCCCGCTGTGAAGCCAATTCCACCCCAATAAAAATTTAAAAAGCTTTGTAATTGTTGACCTAATTCTGGTTGCATTTGTTGCAATGTCTCAACTGCCTTAGATTTAGTAATATCCATTACAGCATTTGGGTCTGCGCCACCGCCATAGATATTTGGGAACATCAAAACCAATGGCTCTGTTGCATACATGCTGTAGCTTAATGCGTAATCGCTATTCAAGCCTGTTGAATTGGTTTTGCTCTCTTTGGTTACTAAAGCACTTCCTCCTCTAATAGAAGCTTTGCCATATTCGTATGTACTTACTAGAATTGGTGCATTTACTGCTAAGCCAAGTATTGCAGCAATTACACCTGCAGCTAGTGTTTTATAAATAGCAGTAAAGTCTTTCGCTTTGATCCATTCTATTAGATAGTAGATAGACATGAATAAAGCAATGATAATACCGTAATAGGTAATTTGTAAGTGATTAGCTTGAACAAACAAGGCTGTTGAAATGCTAGTCAATAAAATACCCCATAAATATTGTTTTCTGAATAAGATAAATAAAGAGCCTATAAAAAACGGCAAATAGGCGATAGCATGCATTTTAGTGATATGACCCACAATAACTATAATTGGGTTATAAGTTGCATAGCTATAGGCTAATGCACCTACAATACTTATAACACTATTAAAACCTAATACCTGTGCCAAGAAATAAAAACTAATACAAGCTAAAAAGAATAAACTAATCGGTTCTGGCAGGTTTAAAGACAATATACGATCTAGAATACCAATAGAATAAGAATAACCTACCACACCAGTGATTTGATATGTAGGCATACCACCAAACATACTGTTTGTCCATAATGGGGTGTGTCCATATATTTCTCTATATTGAAGCGCATCCTGCGCCATACCCTTAAATTGAGTAATATCCGATTGTTGTAATACCTTACCTTCTAAAGCTGGTTTGCAATAAACAATTGCAACAACGGCAAAAATAACTACTGCTAAAAAATGAGGTAGGGCAGTTTTAAGAAAGTTCTTCAACATATTGTATTAAATTAGTGTAACAAACCTACAACTAAAAAGGCTTTTTTAGTAATTTTATTGCCTTCTACAATGTTAAAACCCCTTCTTACATGAACTATAAAGCCTATGTGCCCTTTCTTTCAAGATTAGCTGTATTATGCAATATTTGTTTTTTACTAGATATGGCGATTATGTATATACCTGGATGGCATATGCCTAATTTTTTAGCAAATTTCTTCGGGGTCTTGGGATTAGAAATGGCCCCTTTTATAAATATTGTTTTAGGGGTATTATTGTTGGTTGTGTTCTTAAAGAAAATCGAAGTAGTTTTACTAAAGTGGCAAACCTTTTTCAATATGGGTATGTTATTAATACAATTAATCACTTTATTTTTCTAAAGCAATATGATAGCATCCATTTTAAAGGACAAGCCCACTAAACTTTTTTTAGGCATCACTGCTTTTTTTGTGGCAAATGCATTAATTGCAGAATGTATTGGAGGAAAGATTTTTTCTTTAGAAGCAGTATTGGGGATGCAGCCAGCTAATTTGACCATCTTTGGTGAGTCTGGTTTATCTTTTAATTTAACTTGCGGGGTTTTATTATGGCCTCTAGAATTTGTGGTAACAGATATTGTGAATGAATATTATGGCCCAAAAGTAGTTAGAAGAATAAGTTTGACAGCAGTGTGTTTAATTATATATGCCTTCTTAATGTTTTATTTAGCCATGAGAATTGCACCTGCAAGTTTTTGGGTAGATTCAAAACAAGCCGATGGAATTCCAAGCATGCAAGGGGCTTTTGAGGCCATATTTGGACAAGGTATGTGGATCATAGTTGGAAGTTTAGTTGCCTTTATGGTGAGTCAGTTGATTGATGTTTATGTGTTTCATAAGATCAAAGCAAAAACAGGAGAGAAGTGGGTTTGGCTTCGCGCAACTGGCTCTACAGTTGTTTCACAATTAGTAGATAGCTTTATTGTATTGGTAATAGCATTTAAAATTGGCAATAATTGGACTTGGTCTTTTGTTCTTGCAGTTTGTATTGTAAATTATATGTATAAGTTTTCCATGGCATTATTACTTACGCCTGTAATTAGTTTGGTCGAAGCAAGGATTGAAAAATACTTAGGGTATGAAACAGCAGCTAAAATGAAATTGGCTGCAATGGGTAAGTCTAATGAAATATAATAATTAAGCTTTTCTTTTCTCCAATAGCATTTGAATAGCCACTTTGTCAATAGGCAAAGTCATATCTTCTACTTTTAATTCACTTAACGGAATCCATCTTAAATGCTCCGCAGTTTTAGTGTTGTCTGCTACTTGTTCAGGAAGAAAATCAAAAGCTTGTGTTTTAGCATGGATCTGTTCTGTATTGTCAGCGTGAACATAGTAGTAAATAGAAATTATCTGATCTACATTATTAAAAGCAGAAATCTGAAAAAAATCTGTTGTGTAAAAATGTTCTCCAACATTTACAATAAGGTTGGCTTCTTCAACAAATTCTCTAGCTAGACCATCTCTTGTGCCTTCTCCAATTTCTAATCCACCTCCTGGCAATTTAGTAATATAAGATCCTCTAATAAATTCATCACTAACCAATAAACGATCTTGCTTGTCAATTAATAAACCATAAACTCTTACATTAAATAGGGCCATCTGATGAATTATTTTAAATGAATAGTTCCTTTAAAAACAAATGTTCCAGGACCCATTAGCCAAATATTATTAAAATGTCCACCACCTTTATGGTGTAATTGAACAGCCAATTTGCCTCCTAAGGTTTCAATTTGAATGGTATGATCACCTTCTTTATGTAGACATGCAATTAATGCAGCAGCAGTTACACCCGTACCGCAGCTATAAGTTTCATTTTCCACACCTCTTTCATAGGTTCTTACAAATAATCCTTCGGCGCCTTGTTCAACAAAGTTGACATTGATTCCTTCCTTATTAAATCTTTCATTATATCTTATGGCTTTGCCTTCTTCAAATACGTCTAAAGATTGAATAGACTTTACTTGTTTTATATAATGAGGAGAGCCAGTATTGGTTACATGAAAATCATTGCCATGTTCAACAGTATTTACTTCAGACATTTTTAAATGTACCCAACCCTTGTGGTCAATGGTTGCTTCATGTGGGCCATCCACTGCAATAAAATGATAATGTTCTTTTACTATTCCATTGTCGTGCGCAAATTGAACCAAGCATCTTCCTCCATTGCCGCACATGCTTCCTTCATTACCATCGGCATTATAATATGTCATCGAAAAATCAAAGCCTTTTTCATTCCCTAACAACATCAAACCATCTGCGCCAATACCTTTTCTTCTATCGCATAAAAAAGCAATTTGACTTGTAGATAAAGCAATATTAGCTTCTCTGTTATCGATGATTACAAAATCATTGCCGGTTCCTTGGTATTTTGAAAAATTGATATCCATTTTAATAAATTAAATGCTTGCTAAAATGCCTAAAGATTTTTGAATCATTTGATCAACTGCTTTTGTAGGATCTTTGCTAAATTCTTTTTTCACTCTATTAGCAACAATTACATTAATACTTAAACATTGATGACCTAATGCATTACACATACCATAGATGGCACTTGTTTCCATTTCAAAATTAGCAATATGGTGGTTGCCATATCTGAAGCTAGTCATTTGATCAACTAGTTTAGGCATACTTAAAGGTAATCTTAATACTCTGCCTTGTGGTCCGTAAAAACCAGGACAGGTAACCGTTATGCCATGACTATATCCCTCGGTAAAATGTTTTAATAAACCTGCACTTGCACTAGCAATATATGGTTGTACATGGTGATTGACAATTTGAGTATGATGTTCAAATGCGCTTAGTATGGCTTTTTCTTCTTCATTATTTTGAAGTTTATAAAAATGCATTAAATTGTCAATACCCAACCCATGTGTTCCAGCCACTAATTGATCAACACCTACTTCTCCTTGTAAAGAACCGCAGGTGCCCATGCGAACTATATTTACTGATTTCTTTTCTGTTTTGATTAAACGAGTGTCAAAATCAATATTCACTAAAGCATCCACTTCATTTAAAGCAATATCTATATTATCTGGTCCAATACCAGTACTTAATACAGAAATTCTTTTATTCCCAACAAATCCAGTATGCGTAATAAACTCTCTATGGGACAATTGATGTTCTATACGGTCAAAGTATTTACTTACATGAGACACTCTTTCAGGGTCTCCAACAGTAATAATAGTATCTGCAATTTCTTCTGGACGCAGATTTAGGTGATAAATGGCACCTCTTTCGTTAATAATCATTTCTGAAGCTCCAATGGGTTGCATTTGCGCTGTTTTTGAACTACAAATGTCGTTTAATTCGTAATAGCTGTAAAATTCTTTTATAATTAAGTTCTTTGTGTTATTTTCGCGTCCCGAATGGGTCCTGTGGCCGAGTGGCTAGGCAGAGCTCTGCAAAAGCTTCTACAGCGGTTCGAATCCGCTCGGGACCTCGATACAAAGCCTGTCACGTGAGTGACAGGCTTTTTTCATGCGAGCAGCGTCAAGAGCTCGCTCTTGTAAGCATGCGAGCGTTAAAAAAGCCAAGTGAATGCGAAGCATTTACTTGAAAGGCTTTGGGTAAAGTGAGTATACCGAAAGGAAAAGTGACGAACGCAGTGAGGAACTAATCCTTTGGGTAAAGCGAGTATACCGAAAGGAAAAGTGACGAACACAGTGAGGAACTAATCCTTTGGGTAAGACGAGTTTTTATATTTAATTTCGCTCCATGAAACATTCTCAAACCATTGGTATTCTTCTAACATTATTCCTTTTATTTCTAACAACACAACCTTTAGTGATCATTGAAAGTCGTCATTGGGTAATTACAGGTTGGGAAGTAGCAGAAACAAATTTCGGACTACCAGGTAAGTTTATGTTATACATGGGTGTTATGAATATTATTTTATTTGCATTACCCTTTATTAATGCAAAGCGATTTAATATGGCAGTAGCTATTTTAAATTTTTCTTGGACTATCAGAAATTATTTAGTCTTATCTGCATGTTCAATGGGAGAGTGTCCAACAAAGCAATGGTCTATATATGCTTGTATAGTAATAAGTTTTGCTATTCTTATTATGACCTTCTTGCCAAAGATTGATGTCAATAAAAAATAAATGAGTCCCCGTTGAGAGACTCATTTTAAAAGTTTAGATCATATTAGAATTACTAAGCAATTCTTTTCAATGCTTCGGCAATAATTCCAACTGCTTCTTTAATTTGCGCCTCATTAATTATTAATGGTGGAGCAAATCTGATTTTATCTCCATGGGTTGGTTTTGCTAAAAGTCCTAAATCTTTTAAGTGTAAACATAGTTCCCAAGATACTTCAGGGTCAGGATGACTAATTACTATTGCATTTAATAATCCTTTGCCTCTAACTAGTTTGATTAATGGAGATTGTAATTTTTCTATTTCTGCTCTCAATATTTTACCCATAGCTTCAGCATTCTCTGCCATTTTTTCCGTCTTCAAGACCTCTAAAGAAGTCATTGCAACAGCACATGCTAAAGGATTACCTCCGTATGTTGATCCATGTTCTCCTGGTTTAATTTGCAACATCACTATATCATCTGCTAAAACTGCGGAGATAGGTAATGTGCCACCACTTAATGCTTTTCCTAAAATCAAAATATCAGGTCTTACATTTTCGTGATCACATGCCAACATTTTTCCAGTTCTTGCTAAACCAGTTTGAATCTCATCTGCAATAAACAATACATTGTATTTAGTACATAAATCTCTTACACCTTTCAAGTAACCTGCATCTGGAATGACTACGCCGGCTTCACCTTGAATTGGCTCTACCATAAATGCTGCTACATTGCTGTCTTTTAATTGCGCTTCTAATGCTGTTAAATCATTGTATGCGACAATGCCAAAGCCTGGCATATAAGGACCGAATCCTTTAAAACTACTTGGATCTGTTGAAGAAGAAATTGCTGCCAATGTTCTACCCCAAAAATTACCTTCTGCAAAAATAATTTTAGCTTGATTCTCTGGAATACCTTTTACAGCATAGCCCCATCTTCTTGCTAATTTAATAGCTGTCTCACCGCCTTCTACACCTGTATTCATTGGCAATACTTTGTCGTATCCAAAATACTTTGTGATGTATTGTTCATATTCGCCTAACAAATTATTGTGAAAAGCCCTTGAGGTTAATGTAAGTTTATTGGCTTGTTCTTGTAAGGTTTTAATAATTACAGGATGACAATGTCCTTGGTTGACTGCAGAATAGCCACTTAAAAAATCAAAATATTTTTTACCGTCAACATCATATAAATATACTCCTTCTCCTTTTTCCAAAACAACTGGAATAGGGTGGTAATTATGTGCGCCAAATTTGTCTTCTAAATCCAAAAAATATTGTGCGTTTGAACTAATGGTATGATTAGTGTCCATGATAATAAGAATTTAAATTAAGTAAATGAAATGGGTCGTCTCTGCCAAGAATTAAATGGTTCTAGAAACGACGTGCAGGTTGGGTTTAATTAATACCCAAAGGGATGATTCAATAAATCGAGGTTCAAAAATAAAATTAGGCCCTTTTGCATAAGTCGAAGTTAGTTTTTTTAGTTCAATTTCCCATAATTTGGGCTTACATTCGCAAAAACAAATTCATTGAAACCTAAGGTAGCCATAGTCATTTTAAATTTTAATGGGGTACATCACTTAAGGTCTTTCTTACCTTCTGTGATCAATACCCAATATGAAAATTTGGAAATTGTTGTAGCAGATAATGGCTCTACTGATAATTCTTTGGAAATACTTAAAAACGAGTTTGGGTCAGTTACTGTTATTACTAATACTATTAATGAAGGTTTTGCTGGAGGATATAATTGGGCACTAAAAAAAGTGCAAGCAGATTATTATGTTTTATTAAATTCTGATGTAGCAGTGGATGCAAATTGGATTGATCCAATGGTTCATTTAATGGAGTCTAATGCTTCTATTGGGGCATGTCAGCCAAAAGTTTTATCCTATAGTGAACAAAATATATTTGAATATGCAGGTGCAGCTGGTGGTTGGATTGATGCTTTAGGCTATCCTTTTTCTAGAGGTAGAGTTTTTGATGTATGTGAAGAAGATAAAGGTCAATATGATGAGTCTAAGCCCATATTTTGGGCAACAGGTGCAGCAATGATGATTCGCTCTTCTTTGTTTCATCAATTAGGAGGATTCGACGCGAGCTTTTTTGCACATCAAGAAGAAATTGATTTATGTTGGAGAATGCAATTAATGGGGTATCATTTATATGCTTGTCCAAAAGCGAAAGTGTATCATGTTGGTGCAGGTACTTTGCCAAGGGGTGGAAGAAAGGTGTATCTCAATTTTAGGAATAATCTAATCATGCTTACCAAGAATCTCCCATTGAATGAGTTGATTTGGAAGATCCCTTTTAGGTTCGCTTTGGATGCTATTTCTGCTTGGAAAGGTTTAATTAGCGGTGATATCTCTTTTTTCAGGGCTATCGTAGCAGCACATTTTGGATATTTTGCCCATATTCTTTCAGGCAAATTGACTAGGTCGATAAGTCCAAAACCTATGAAAACATTAGACGGAGTATACAATGGATCATTGGTTTGGGACTACTTTATCAAAAACAAGCAACATTTTAATAAAATTGTGCTCTAAGAGCAAGATTATTAAGAACTTGTTGTTATTTTTGCATCCGTAAATAATTTATATGTCACAAGATTTACATACATCAGAGGAAGCACAAAAAGATATCGCAACTAACTGGGTTAGTTCTTCAAGATTTTTCTTTTATGTGTCTGTTTTTGCTTTATTGGCGTTAGTAGTAGGTAACTGCTCTAAAGTGTTTTCAAGTGGTTTCGAAAAGCCTAATCCAGAAGTAAATACAAGTTCTCAGTATAAGCCTGAATATAAATAGAAAATTTTTTTGTTTGTGTGTGCTAAATCCTTATTTTCGCACTCCAAAAAATAGTTCTTGTACAAGCGGAAGTAGCTCATTTGGTAGAGCACGACCTTGCCAAGGTCGGGGTGGCCAGTTCGAGCCTG
>JBJOIU010000031.1:0-25362 GCA_046046935.1 Bacteroidota bacterium | reverse complement strand
TTCTAATTTTGTAAATGAACTATAATGGTAGTTATTTCCAAATCTTCCATTAAGATTTTTGGCAATCGTCACAAAGACAGTATAGATCCTTTGATCAAATGGTATGATATAACTAGAAAGGCAGACTGGAAAAATTATCATGAATTGAAAAAAAGCTTCAACACAACTGATTCAGTAGGTAACAATAGATACGTTTTTAATATAAAAGGAAATACATACAGATTAATAGCATTAATCTTATTTAAAACAAGAACTGTTTTTATTCTCTTCATCGGTACTCATGGAGAATACAATAACATTCAAGCAAAAAATATTGAATATGAAAAACTATAAATCAACCTTTCAAATTAGTTCAAAAAAAGAATACCATGAAACCATGGTTGCTATTTATAATTTAATGAACAAAGGTGAAGAAAATCTTACTAAATCAGAATTAGATACTCTTTCTAAAATGTCAATTGCTGCTGAATTATACGAAGACAATATATTAGGAATTAAGCCAAAAAATATACCTAAAACAATAACTGAAATTGTCGAACTTAAATTATTTGAAAATAAAATGACACAAGCAAAGTTAGCATTTGAAATAGGACAAGCTAAATCCAAAGTGTCAGAAATAATGAATGGCAAAAGAAAAGTGGATATTCAATTCTTGAAAGGCATTCATAAATTATTTAAGATTGATGCCGAATTATTATTAGAAATAGCTTAGCACGATTTTGTAGTCTTTTGTACTGAATTTTGTGGCTCGGTTTAATACTTTAATGCTTTACCCCTTCCTTCACTCTGAATACGTGTAGTATATATGGGAAAATGGCATTCATACTTTCTTCTGCTCCTTTTGGAGAACCTGGCAAGGTAATGATTAAACTTTCTCCAACAAAACCAGCAATACCTCTACTTAACATAGCATAAGGCGTTCTATCTTGTCCATAATTTCTTGCAGCTTCCATTACACCTGGCACTTCTCTTTCTAACAATGGCTTAATTGCATCTGGAGTTACATCTCTAGAAGAAAGTCCAGTACCTCCAGTAAATAAGATTAATTGATAACCTGCTTCTACCAATTGCTTTGTTTCATTCTGTATCGTCTCAAAATCATCTGAGATGATCTTTTTATTAGCTACCGTCAAATGATGCTTTTTTAAATTCTCTACTACAATTTCACCACTCTTATCTACCCCATCTTCTTTGCTAATAGTATCACTACAAGTAATTACTGCCACTTTTAAAGATTCGGGATAAGCATATTTAATATCTGTCTTGCCTCCTTTTTTCTCCTCCAACTTGATTGAACCAATTTCAATATGTTGATCGATTGGCTTCAACATATCATACATAGTTAATGCAGTCACAGCCACACCATGCATCGCTTCCACTTCAACGCCTGTTTTATACACCGTGTGCACCTCCACCCTTATTTTAATTTTAAGTCCCTCAATTTCATGAGTAATTGAAGTGTATTCTATAGGCAATGGATGACAATCCGGTATGACTTCATAGGTTTTTTTACAAGCAAATAAACCTGCAGCCCTGCTGAATTCAAATACATCTCCTTTTGGCACTAATTTATTTTGAATCGTATCTATCGTTTCTTGCTTAGAAACTTTTACAATCCCAGTTGCTACTGCGATTCTGAGCGTAGATGACTTGTGTGTTATATTAACCATGTTAATTGAATTTGATAATTTTATTTATTCTCTTTCCACTGATACCCCTCACCTTCAAATAGTTCCTTTCCCCAAATTGGTAGTTCTGCTTTAATCCTCTCAACACATTCAATACAAGCATCAATCGCTGCTTTTCGGTGGGCAGAAGAAGTAAAAACAAAAAGACAAATCTCTCCAGCCTTCACTACACCTAAACTATGATGAATATGCATGCATGTTAATGGATACTTCGCGAAGATAGCTTCTCTAATTTCATTCATTTTCTCTAAAGCCATTTCTTCATAACTAGTGTATTCTATTGCTTCAACTTTTTTACCTTCTATCTCATCGGCCCTAACTTGACCCAGGAAAATATTATGCCCGCCGATATTGGTTTTGGTGGCATGCTTCGCAATACTATCTGCTATAAATTGTGCTGCGATAGGGCCTTCTTGAAAGATATTCTTTATTGACATAGTTGCTCGTAATTTGTTTGTAAATAGTCCTCTATTGTTTTAGGCATAGTTGTTAAAGCCATTGGATTTTTAATCAACTGTACCTTATAATAGTCATTGGTCAAGGCATTATAAGTTACTAACTTGTTGGCTAAACTTTTGCCTACTACTGTAATTAACTTAATCGCTTCGGTTGCTTGCATTACACCAATTATTCCTGGCAAAACTCCTAACACCCCACCTTCAGCACAGTTCATGACTTCGTCATTTTTTGGCGGCTCAGGGAATAAGTCTCTGTAATTTACAGCAACACCGTCTTCTTCTTTGTTGAATACGGCAACTTGTCCTTCAAATTTCGACACCGCACCAAAAACTAAGGGCTTATTTAAAAGTACACAGCCGTCATTGATCAAATACCTACTTGCAAAATTATCTGTAGCGTCTACAATAATATCGTAATTAGGGAAATGCTCAATGGACAAAGCTTGATTCCACTGTTGCGCATAGATGGATGTTTGAACCAAATTATTTAAGGCTTTTACTTTAGCTTTCGCTATCTCTACTTTTGATTTACCAAGATCTTCTTGACCATAAAGAATTTGCCTATTTAAATTGGAATAACTAACAGTATCAAAATCTGCAATACCCAAATGTCCCACGCCAACTGATGCAAGGTATTGTAGTATTGGACAGCCCAATCCACCCGCACCAATTACCAATACTTTGGATTTTGCCAACTGCTCTTGCGCCGCTATACCAAATCCTTCTAAAGTAATTTGTCGTTGATATCTTAATAGGAAATCTTTCATAATGGTTGTTTGACTATCCTCCTGAAAAAGGAGGCATCAATGCGATTTTATCCTGTACTTGAATTGTTTCTGTATCCTCAGCAATCTTATTGTTCAAAGCAATGGTATATTTTGCATGTTTCAATAATGGATACTCTTCAACAATCGCTTTTTTAAAAGCAGAAATTGTACCCGGATTGTTCATCTTGGTAGCACTACAGCCAACTTTGTCGGTTAGCTGTCCAAAAAATAACACTTCAATTTGCATAGCACTAAGTTAATATTAGTTTAATGGATGCCATGAATAAAACCACCGCTAAGGTGTATTTTAAAATTTGTTGATTGAACCTCAAGGAACCCATCCATGCGCCAATGAGTCCGCCAACAAAAGCAATTCCAACAAAACTAAGCATTTGCGGCTCTAAATGTATCCCTTTTGAATATTGACCAGCCAATCCTGCTATAGAATTTACAAAAATAAATATGGCACTGATAGCTGCAGTTTGTTTTTGATTGGCCCAACCTAATAACAATAAAATAGGTGACAATAAAATACCACCTCCAATACCAATTAAGCCTGATAAAAATCCAATTATAGCACCTACTAAAATAGAAAGCACCAAATTGGATGTTTTCAAATCCTTATCGTCCGTGTTAGGATAGAACAAAAATCGAATCACCGGAAACAATAAAAGTATCCCTAATACTTTTTTGTAGACAGCAGCATCTAATGCAATGGTCCCTCCTAAAAAAGAAAAAGGGATTGATGCAATAGCAAATGGCAAAAATAGTTTCCATTTGAAATGCCCCCCTTTATAAAACATAATAAAAGAAGTAAGCGAAACAAATAAATTCAAAATCAAGGCGGAAGGCTTCATGAAATCTGGTGCAAAACCATAAATAGCCATTAATGCTAAATAACCACTTGCACCTCCATGACCAACTGAGGCATATAATAAAGCAACTATAAATAATAAAATGAAAAAACTAATGCTCATAATGATTAATTAAATAAATGTACTTTAACTAATTGCCTAGATTCGACATCCGTTATCTCTTCCGGTAATTCTACAAAACAATTAGCCATTGCAAATGATTTCATTTTAAATGACTCCTGTCCTTCTAAAATGAGCACTTCATTATTCGCTGCATCATATAGACCTTTTAAAAAATGAGTAAGTCCAGCTGGTTTTTTATAGGTATTCAATAAAGTAGCATTAATTTTTCGCATTGTAGTTGTTGTATTAGACATTTGATCTAATACAATAGTGATATAATTATAATAACAAGATAGCACTGAAGCAGGATTGCCAGGCAAACCACAAACAATATTGCTACCCTTCTTGCCAATATACAAAGGCTTTCCTGGCTTCTGTTTAATTTTATGAAAAATTTGCTCCACTTTATTGGCTATACATGCTTCTAATACAAAATCATAATCTCCAACACTGATCCCGCCAGTGAATAAAGTAAGGTCATGTTTTTCTAAAGAATTTTTTAAAGCCATAGTAGTTTCTTGTATTGTATCTCCAATTACAGAAACTTCCACTTGCTTAAAACCTGCAATTGATAGTGCAGCTTTTAATGTATGAGAATTAGATTCATAAATCTTACCAAAACTTAAAACATCGCCAATGGCAGTCAATTCATTTCCAGTTAAGATAATATGAATAGATGGTTTTTTATAAACTGTCACGTCTGTAATGCCTAAACTTGCTAAAAAACCTATAGCACCCGGAGTTAATTGACTCGCTTTCTCTAAAGCGAGAGCGTTTTGTTTAATATCTGCCCCAACAGGTCTTGCATTCGCTCCCTTTTGCAAATGCTCATCTATTACAATTAATTGACTTCCTTTTACGCTGGCTTTCTCTTGTATTAAAACAGTATCAGCGCCATTAGGTAATGGGGCACCGGTAAAAATTCTTACAGCCTGCCCTTTTTTTAAATGTATTGTAGTTGCTTCTCCTGCTTGGACAACTCCAATCAATTCCAATTCATATTCAATATCATCAAATGCAAAAGCATAGCCATCCATGGAAGATTGAACAAAACTAGGAAAATGAATAGGCGAGTATATATTTTCTGCCAAAACATATCCTACAGCTTGATCTAACTTCATTTGAACAGCTGGCAAACATTCAATATTTTTTCTAATTAAACTTTTTGCTTCTTCTACACTAATCATAATTTAAATTTAATCTAACCTCCAATACTGATCATTGTTCTATTATTCAATTCATTTACTTCAATCTTTTCTAAGTCAGTTGTAAACTGTCCTCCTAGTGCTTGTTTTTTGGTGGCAATATTTTGATGAATTAGCGGTTTTATATCTTCCCCATTTCTAAAGGCAGTTAATAAATCTGTTTCGGAAGTTGAGAACAAGCAATTTTTCATTTTCCCATCTGCTGTTAAACGTATTCTATTACAATCTCCACAAAATGGTGCACTCATTGTGCTAATCACTGCAAAACTACCTTTATGACCTGGCACTTGATAATTCTTGGCAGTCTCATGCGGCGCCCTTTTGATAGGTGAAAAATCATAGACCGATTTTACTTTGTCTAAGATCTCTTGCAAGGTGATTACTTTTTCTCTATTCCACCTGTTGCCATCAAATGGCATGAATTCAATAAAACGAATATGAATAGAGGTGTTTTTAGTCCATTCTATAAAATCTAGTATTTCTGAATCATTGATGCCTTTCATTGCCACCATATTCACTTTAACACCAATACCATTGTCTAACATCAGCTGAATATTGCGCATCACTTGCTCATGTTGATCACGCTTGGTCATTAAAATAAATCGGTCTCTTTGCAAAGTATCTAAACTTATATTCAAAGATGGGATACCTGCATTTTTTATCTCATTGACAAACTCATGTAACCTTGTTGCATTAGTTGTCATAGTTAATTGAATACCTAAATTCGCTAGCCTATTTAAGATATTGGCAAAATCTTTTCTCACTAATGGTTCCCCTCCGGTTAATCTAATTTTTTTCACACCCTCTTCCACAAACGCCCTTGCAATAGATTCAATTTCATCTGCCTGCATTAGTTGATTATTGGGCGTAAAGTGATAATCTTCTTCTGGCATGCAATAAAAGCATCTTAAATTACAATTATCTGTTAAAGAAATCCTCAAATAATCGTGTACTCTATTATAATTGTCTTTAATCATTGTTTTTCTCTTTCAATAATGCTTGATAATCCTCTTTAGTGTCAATGTCTAACAAGCCTTTTTCAAAATGTAATTTAGCAACTTCTTCCGGCCTTGCTTGTATTATTCTTTTAGCGCCTACATCTCCTTTCAAAGAAAGTAGTTCGTCGAAAATAGTTTGATGAAATAAAGCCGGTGTTCCCATTATATCATTATAATATGCCGCTGCAATTGGCATATCTATTTCATTTTGTAATTGCAAAAGCGAGTTGATTGTATTGACGTTGATAAAAGGTTGATCACATACCAAGATCAACACCCCCTCTAAATGGGCATTTTTCGCTAATGCAGTTGTTAATCCAATCCTAATGGAGCTTGCCATTCCCTCTTGCCAATAATCGTTGTAAACAATGTTCAAATCAAGCTTTGGCAATTGTGCTTGAATACTTTCTGCAGAAGCACCCAAGACTAAATATATTGGGAAATCGACTGCTTGTTTAACAATATGAGTGATTCTATTAATTAATGTATCCCCCCCTAATTGTAATAATTGCTTAGGACTACCCATGCGTTTACTGTCGCCTGCAGCAATAATTAAAACAGCACAATGATTAATTGGATATCGTTTTGCAGTATTCATTATTGATGAATTTGGGTTTGCTTCCATTTTAACATGGAGCCAGATTGATGATTCAATACTGCTTGTATTTCTGCAATGATGCTCGAAGCAATTTCTTCAGAAGTTTCTGCCCCAATTGCCAATCCAGTAGGCCCGTATATTTTTGCTAATGCTTTTTCAGTTGGATATATACCCTCTTTATTCAAATCTTCTATAATTCTATTGTATTTTTTCTTTGGACCCAGTAATCCAATATAAGGCAAATCTATTGGTAATAATGCTTTAATCATTTGCAAATCGTATTGATAATTATGGGTCATCAATACAAAACAAGTGCGATGATCTATTGTAACCTGTTCTAATACTTTTTCAGGCTTACTTACTAGCACTTGGCAAGCATTAATAAATCTGTCTTGCTTCGCGTGTGTTTGTCTTCCATCTACCACTTTAACATCCCATCCAATTATAGAAGCCATTTGCATTAATGGAATGGCATCGTTTCCTGCGCCAATTATCACCAAAGAAATTGCAGGTTCAATATGTTGCACTAATGCATCCGAAGGCCACTCTTTTTTTTGTTCTGGGAGTTGACTATACACATTTTCTGAATAAACATAACTTGTGCCAAGCTGTGGTCCCTTTTTATTTTTTAAATCATACAAAGTAACAATAACTGCTCTTTGTCTAGTATTAATGGCTTGCCTAATTAACTCGATAGGATTATCAGTATTACAGTAGTCAATATACTCAAATATCACCTGAATAATTCCTTCGCAACCTAATTGTATTCCCACTGTTGCATCTTCTTCGTCACTTGTATCATAAGTAACTAACCTGTTTTGTTTATCTGTAAAAGTGAGTAGCGCTTTTTTTAATGCATCTCCTTCCAGGCATCCACCGCTTATAGCCCCAATCATTAACCCACTGTCCAAAACCAACATCCTTGCACCCGGTCTTCTATAAGAAGAACCTTCTACATGAACTACTGTAGCCAATACACAATCCTTTCCTGCTTTTTTTGCATTATCATATGCATTGACTATTTCAAGTAATTCCTTCATGGTGATTTTAATATGGTTGATATCCTTTTACAACAGCTTTTTTAGCTGCAGCAACATCTGCTACACTAATCATTGGTGCTTTATTACCCCAACTATTGCGAATATAATTAATTACATCTGCAGTTTCTTTATCTGACAAACTTACACTAGCCATTTCGCCATCATACTTGACTCCTTTTGCATTGATTGGCCCACGCATACCTTGTAGAATAATTTTAACCAACTTATTCTTATCTGCCAAATTGCCTGTTTTAGCTAATGCAGGAAATGCGCCAGGGATCCCCTCGCCTTGTTCTTGATGACATGCCATGCAATTGGATTCATAAACTTGCTTGCCATTTTGAACACTTGAAGATCCCTGCTTAAATGATTGAGTAAATAAAGCAACCATAATTACAGTAATGGAAAAAATAATTTTTTTCATATTAGTTTGTTTGAATATTAATAAAAAAGACTGCCTAAGCAATCTTTTTTATATTGTATTTGCTTAAATAGTTTTAGCTTTTTGTTAATTCTTTTAAATAAGGTTGATTATACAAACGCTTACCAGTCGCTTTATATAGCGCATTTGCTAAAGCAGCAAAAACTGGAGGGAATGGTGGTTCACCTAAGCCCGTAGGATCAATATTATTTTGCACAAAGTGTACCTCAATTTTCTTTGGGGCTTCTTTATGTCTGATAATACGATACTGATTTAAGTTCTTTTGTGTTGGAACACCTTTTTCAATATGCATTCCACCATATAATGCATTACCAATACCATCTACAACAGCACCTTCTACCATGTTTTTAGCACCTTCTGGATTAACGACAAAACCACAATCCATAGCTGTAACAACTTTCTCTACCACCGGCTGGCCATCTTTCATTGATACATCCACCACATGTGCAGCATAAGAACTATGACAGAAATAAGCTGCTACTCCACGCTTTGAATTTTTGGTATTAGAAGACCAATTAGATTTTTCTTTTAATAATTCTAGTACAGCAATAAACCTAGCTGCATCGTAATCATTACGTTTGCCCACTGGATTTGCTTTTGCTTTTTTAAATAATTCAATGCGATAGTCTAAAGGATCTTTGCCAATTGTTTCTGCTAACTCATCTAAGAAAGTTTGTTCTGCTGAAGCGATAAAATTAGAACCAGGCGCTCTAAATGCACCAATTGTAATATTAGAAGGTATATCCCAACCTTCTGCCATATAATTTTCAAAAGCCCCTGCAGGAAAACGATTTTCATGCACTGCACTTTCCGGAATACCCCCACCTTTAATATGTAATGCTGTTACATTATTATTTGCATCAATCGCAGCTTTATAAGTAACCATATAAGTTGGACGATAGATGCCATTGGTCATATCATCTTCTCTGGTATAAATTAATTTAATTGGGGCTTTCATTTTTTTAGAAATCAAACCAGCTTCTACAATATAATGTCCATAGGCTCTTCTTCCAAAACCTCCACCCATTCTAGCCAATTTCATTTCTATTTTTTCGGCTGGTATATCCAAATTAGCCACGATATTTTGTTTCATCATATCAGGAATTTGAATTGGCGCTACAAAAAACGCTTTCTCCTCTGTGATATGTGCAAAACAACTTATAGGTTCCATTGGATTATGCGAAAGAAAAGGAGCAGAGTAAGTTCTTTCAAGCACTTTAGCTGCTTTTGCAAATGCTGCTTCTGGTTCACCATCTTTTCTTAAAAGTTTTGCAGGCTTTTTTTGCATAGCAAGCATTTGTTTCATGTGCTCGTCTGTGCTTTCTAAGCCACCGGGTACAATCTCTTCCTTAGGCCCACCCCATCCTGCTACCATTTCTTTAGTAGTTTCAATTGGGACCCATTGAACATTCACCTTCTTCTTTGCATTCATTACTTCCCAAGTAGTATTACCTACGACTACCACCAATTTGTTAAATGCTCTTGTGTCAAAGCCGGCTCTTTTGTAACCATCTTTATACACTTGAATATCAAATACATTTTTAATACCTGGCATTTTCAAAGCATCCGTTGCATCAAAAGATTTTAAAGTCATACCAAATGCAGGTGGATGAATAATCATTGCGATCAACATTCCCTCATGCTTGTAATCCATGGTAAATAAAGAATGGCCTGAGACAATGTCTTTACCCACTTTATTTTTTTGTGGAGTTCCAATTAATGAAAATTCACTTGTCTTTTTTAATGATACTTTTTCTGGTTTTGGCAAAGCAGCCGCTGCAGTTGCTAATGCACCATAAGCAATTGATCTATTACTAGCTTTATGAATAACATTACCGTTTGAAACAGTTAATTCTGCAACTGGCACATTCCACTCATTTGCTGCTGCTTGCACCAACATCATTCTTGCTGTTGCACCTGCTGTTCTTAGTGGCGTCCAAGCCATCGCCATGCCTCTACTTCCGCCTGTGAATTGTGTTTTGAAACGAGGTGTATCATAGTCGCCCATTTCAACAATTACTTTTGACCAATCTGCCTCTAATTCTTCATTCACCATCATAGGCAAAGAAGTCATTACATTGGTTCCAAATTCAGGATTAGGGCAGAATATTTTTACTTGATTATCAGGCATGATTTTAATGAATCCTGTTAGTTCCACCCAGTCTTTTGCAGTTGCTGCAGTAGCCAATGCTTCATTAGGGATTAAATTACTTAACCAGCTAAATCCAATCATCATTCCACCACCAGTTAAAGAAGTAACTTTTAGGAATGAACGTCTGCTTTGATTATTTGTTGACTTTTCCATTTTTACAAGTTTATTTGGTTGATGATTTAGCGGCTTGTTGAATAGCTGCCTTAATTCTTATATAAGTTCCGCAACGACAAATATTTCCGCTCATTGCATTTTCAATCTCTTCTTCTGTAGGATTAGGCTTTGACTTTAATAATGCCACAGCAGCCATAATCTGACCAGTTTGACAATAACCACATTGTGCCACATCTAATTCTAGCCATGCTTTTTGCACAGGATGCATATCGTTAATATCATCCACAATACCTTCAATAGTGGTGATTGCTTGCGCACCCACAGCAGATACAGGAAGTTGACATGACTTTAATGAACGACCATTTAAATGAATCGTACAGGCGCCACAAGAACCTACTCCGCAACCATACTTAGTGCCAATTAAATTTAAATGATCACGAAGCACCCATAATACCGGGGTTGCTGGATCAACATCCACCTCGTAGTTTTGTCCATTTACTTTTAGGTTAAATTTTGCCATAATTGGTGTATTTTATTAGAAACGTCGATTGTTAAATGCCTTTTAAAATTAAGCTATTTTATACTCAAAATTTATTATTTTTTTACTCTTCGTCAGATAATGGTTTCAACCATTGTGTCTTACCTTTTTGTGATGGCGAATTTGCAATAAACACTTTATTAATCCGTAAACAAAAAAATCATGTCATTAACTAAGAAAAACTTTGTTTTAAGAATCAATGAAGACACATCTACAGCTTTGGCTAAATTGGCTGAAGATGAGTTCAGAAGTGTGAATGGTCAAATCGAAATGATTTTAGACAATGCACTAAAAGATGTTGGGAGAAAGAAGACCAAAACTGATGTAATTAAAGCAAACACAAAACAAAGCAAAGTAGGGAGTTAATAAGACCATCATTATATATAGATGTAAAAATATTATAATTGAGTTTAAATTTACTGTTGCCTCATCCCCTTTTTCTTGGGAAATTCCCTTAGTAATCGAATGAAAATGGAACACAAAGTGGCTTGTCTTTGGGTTGAGGTAATAAAACGAAGCCGACAATCCCAAATTAAAATTTTCTATACCCCTCAATTAAATCTATTAAATCCATAGTTTTATACTCACTGACATTTACCAAATAAACTTCCTTATTTCTGTTTCTAAATTTTAGATAACTAGATGGCAAGTTAATGCCAAAAAATAAAAATGGAACACCAAAACTTGACAGGATAATCCCGAATTTTAGCCAAAAACAAAATCCTAAAGAAATTAATGCCATTGAAAATAGAATTAATAATACTTTATTTTTATTTTTCACTTCGGACATTTCCACAATGTCACGATAAAAAATACTTGCCGTTCCTTTATTTAATAATGTCTTCTTGTTGATGAATTGAATCAATATTTTATCATCAGCAAATTTTAAATTTCTCATAAAATGTATTTTACTATGTGATAATCTATACCACAAAGTAAATACTTAAGGATGTATGAGAATGTAACAAATGTTACTTCTTTAATCTTAATTTCTTGATTCTTGATAAATGAACTCGAGAAATTCTTAAATATCCGGCAACAATATGCTGCGGCACCCTTTGATGTATATTAGGGAATAGCGTTTCTAACTCTTCATATCTCTCTAATAAAGTTTTAGTATCAGCGCTGATTATAAACTTCACTAAATCAATTATATGAGACTCAGCTATATATCTTGCAATTTTTTGTGCATCTTTACTGATTTGTTCCATTAGTTTTAGTGCATTTATTGGAATTTTTATCATTTCACAATACTCTAAACATTCCACACTTACTAATGCCCTATTTTCATCATGAAAATTATGTATCCCATATCCTGTAATTAAAGAATTTTCAACTCGAAATCCATAAGTACTTATTTCTCCATCAATAGTTAAGACAAAATTTCTAATAATACCCTTAGTGATAAAATAAATGAAATTTTGTTTTTCACCTGCATTCATTAAAATAGCCCCCTTCTTAAATTCTACAAACTCACAATTTTGAGATATCATCTCAAAGTCGTCATCACTTAAACCAAAAGGTGAGATGAATTTTTTAAATTGAGCAAATGCAGGTAACACAGAATAAATTTGAATTAGGGATAAAATACAATGAATATTTAATACTATTGCTGCCTCAAATAATCATTACTGCTAGATTTCACTTTCGGCTCTGCAGGCTTATAAATAGCCCCAGTTGCAAAATCAATCAATATACCTACTCCACCAAAGAAAAAAGCATCGGCTATTAAAGCGCCTACTTTGATTTGTCTTGATTGTTCACCAGGAAGTGGCTTTCTTCTTTGACTTTCGGATACCTGACCACCAACGATAGTTGCGCATGAAGTAATTTCAAGCATCAATACTAAAAGACTGAATAAAATGATCGTTTTTTTCATTTCAATTAATTTTATTACATAAATACTAAGATAGATTATTTTTCCTTCAATGTGTCCCTAATCTCTGTTAATAATTCCTCAGACTTAGACAATGTTTGCTTCTTATCTTCTTCCAATTTCAATTTGTTCACTGCTTTAATTACAAGGAACAACACTATAGCAATTAGAATAAACTTAATAATAGCTGCTAAAGATTTGCCATATTTCACCGCTCCCCAAGCTAATTTATCAATATCAGCAACCCCAGCAGCTTTTGTCGCAGGAGTTAAAATTAATGGTGTAATTATATCTTCGACCAAAGAACTAATAATACCACTAAAAGCTGCACCAATAACAACAGCCACTGAAAGCTCAATAACATTTCCTTTGATAGCAAACTCTTTAAAATCTTTTATCCAGCTCATAAATTTGAATTTAATATTACAATGTACTAATCATCTCCACCTCTTCCTCCTCTACCAATTTAATACTTGGCTTCTGTAAAATCTTGTGTTTATTCAAAGTATACATCAAAGATGCAGACACAGAACAAAATGCCATCACTCCAGTCATTGGTAAGGCAGTATGATTATGAAAAATACTGACCATTGCAGACATAAATGCCCCAATACTCATTTGAATAAATCCCATTAAAGCAGAAGCGCTTCCTGCATTATGCCCAAAAGGCGCCATCGATAATGCTGAAGCATTGGGAAATATAAAGCCCTGACAACATAAAAATAAGAAAACTAAAATTACAGTGCTATATAATTCTGATACACCAATTAAAGCTGTTGAAACTAAAACGATAGCAACTGCGCTCTGAAAATACAAAGCCACTTTAATAATTTGCTCTGAACTATATTTCTTCAAGAATACACTATTCAATTGACTAGAGCCAATTAAACCAGAAGCAACAAATCCAAAAAACCAACCATAATGCTGTTGAGATACTTTAAAGAATTCAATAAACACAAATGGTGATCCACTAATAAAAGCATATAAACCTGCAGAAGCAATAGAACCCGAAAATGTAAACAAAGCAAATTGGGGATGTTTTAATACAGATCCAAAACTTGATAAAATTGCAGCCGGTTTCAAAGAATAAGTTTTATCAGGCCCTTTACTATTAGGCAATAAAAAATAAGTGCCTGCTAAAATTGCCGCAATAACAATAATCAACATGATAAATATATATCTCCATCCAAAATAAGTAGTAATAAAACCCCCTAATGTTGGTGCAATAATGGGCGAAACTGCAATAACTAACATTAAGGTAGAAAAAACCTTCGCATTGTCTTTTACATCAAACAAATCACGAACCATAGCTCTTGAAGCAACCATACCTACACAACCCCCCAATGCTTGAAAAAATCTAAACAAGATTAAAGTCTCTACCGACATAGCAGTTGCACAAGCAAATGAAGAGATAGCATATAAACTTAAACCAAAATACAAAGGTATCTTACGCCCAAATCTTTCTAACAATGGACCATACAATAATTGCCCAATGGATATCCCTATAAAAAAAGAAGACAATGACAATGTAACAGTTGCAACAGATGTTTTTAATCCAGTTGCAATAGATGGAAATGCCGGCAAATACATATCAATTGACAAAGGACCAATTGCAGACATTAAACCTAATATTAATATTAAGTAAAACTTTGATTGCTTTTTTGATGAATTCATAAAACAAAGTTAATTGATATATAACTAAATACTGATAATCAAATGTTTTACTTATTTTTATTTGGTATCACCACTCCCCCAAATGAAAAGATATTTAACTATTTTATTGTTAATTACTGTATCTGCTTGTAGCAAAAACGATGCGATTACAATTACCCCCACCACCAATCCAACCACAACTACTCCAACTGTAACGGCGCAGACGATTACAGATAAGATTAACCAATTAGGAGACCCATCCAAAGGTTTAAATATTTATCTAACAGTTTTAGATAATAACAAGAGGGCCTGTGTCAATTGTCATTTAAGTGTAGATGGATTTGATATTATGCATTTTGGCAAAATTGACCCCTTATTACAAGACTCCATCATCATTGAAAGAGCAGTTTTTAATCCAAAAAATAATACAGGACATATTAGTCTTGAAAATGCCTATCATATTGCTGCTTATTTCAAACAGCTAGCTAAAACTAATAATATTATTCCTAATGGCAACCCTCCTATTATACCTGTACCTAGAGGTCAAAATCCCAACCAGGTTTGGAATGGTAGTACATCATTAACTGAAAATCAAATTAACGGATGGAATTTTAGAGATAATATCAATATTAATTTTTCTTTCCCTAAATGGTTTTCAGGCGATCAGTTTAATGACAAAGCCAATGAAAACTTAGATTTTATTCCTGAAATTGACTTATTAACTGCAAAAGAAGGAGCTATTAGAATCGCATTTGATAAATACTTGAAAAATCCTACAAAAGTAGAATTAAGAAATGTTTTACTAACTGTTGAAAGAACATTAACAGATGGTGAGAGAAACCCAGGAGAGCACGGTTACAATGATTTTATTACTTCCTTTGATTATGCTAGATGGAAAGCCGTTTTATATTTTCAACATATTCGTAAAAGAAATTCTGATTTAAATTTTGGAGAAGAGATAGATGCAGATATTTCAGAATTTTCAATGGCTGACGCAATTTGGGAAGTAGGTAATATTGCCAGAAGAAGTCAAGACAATGGATCAAATGTTGGAAATGGAAAAGAGATAGACAATAGATTACTGAATGAAGTTCAATGGCTTTATCTTGGATGGTTGACTAATTTTGGCAAAAGAAACAGTTTTGAAACTCAATATATTGGTGCAGCACTTAAAGATTATGGAGAACAAGATTTAGCTTCTTTAGTAATACTTAAAAGCCTAGTGAGTAGATCTGATCATAGCCAATTATTATATGACGATATTTATAGCATGTCATTTATAACAAGTGATAATAAAGTATATGAATCTATGCAATTCGGATTGAATTACCTTTTGAATGGTATCAAATCTGGTAATGCGAGATTTAAACTTTTAAAGCCAGATCAGGTAAAAAACACATTAGACAATCTAAAAGAAAATAAAGCCTCTAATGTTATAGATAATTTAAAAAGCAGATCAAATCTTACAAGTACTCAAAAAGAAGCACTTATAAGACTAACAGAAGAATTATACAATCAAGTAGCTAAGTTTTAGTCTACTTAATACGCAGTATACAATAAACTATTAGTTGTCAATCTAGGTACACCGGTAATTTTACCAAGAGTAGCTTTTGATTTTAATTCAGCTTGAACAGCCGCAGGGCTTGCAGAAGTCTTTGTAGATATATATAATGCAACCACTCCAGCGACATGCGGAGTTGCCATAGATGTTCCTGAAATAATTTTTGTTGTGGTATTACTTCCAATCCAAGAGGAATTGATTAATGACCCTGGTGCAAGTATATCCACCACAGATCCAAAATTTGAATAGGATGCAAAAACATCATAAGATGATGCATTTGAAGTAGATCCAGTAGCACCCACTGTAATAGCTTCCGTAACTCTAGCTGGAGAATAATTAGAAGCAGACTTGGAATTATTACCTGCAGCAACACACATCACAATTCCATCTGCAATTGCCCTTTTAACAGCAGCATCTAATGCAGTTGACGCGCCACCACCCAATGACATATTACCCACAGAAGGAACTCCTGCAAGATGATGGCCAGTTGCCCAATCAATCCCAGCTATTACACCAGAAGTTGAACCAGAACCATTTATATCTAATACACGAACTGCAATTAAATTTACTTCCTTAGCTACACCGAAAGTAGTACCGCCAACTGTTCCTGCAACATGTGTACCGTGACCATTTTCATCGATACAATCTATACCTACTGAAAAAAAGCCACAACTTGCTCTTGCTCCAAATTCATTATGTGAAAGCAATATACCAGAATCGAAAATATAAGCATTCACCCCAACACCTGTAGAAGTATAATTATAGTATATTCCTAGTGGTAGAGAATTTTGATCAATTCTATTTATTCCCCAAGAGGGAGGATTAGTTTGAGTAGTATTAGCACTCATCACTTGATCTTGTTCTATATAATCAATATTTGGATTATTTGACAAACCCAGAATGGCTGCTGCAGGTAATTTTGCAGAGAATCCTTTAATTGTATTTTTATATTTAAACCCAGCTTTTATACCAAAACGTTTAGACAGTTGTTCAACTTCTGCATCAACATTTTGAACTTGCTCTTTAAATACGATTATATAACTATCGGCTAAACTAGTTGATTCAGCTGTTTGATGTTGATTCACTGTGCCAGCATTGGCATTTGAAGTAATAACATTTTGATCAACTACAAATTGATCAGATTTAGAACATGCAAATAAGAAAACTGTTGTCAATATTGACAAACATGCAATTTGGAGGGATTTCATGAAACGGATTTATCCCTCAAATATATAGACAAAATTCTATAAAACTACTTTCTCCTAAAACTCTTATTATAATTGTACATCAAAGTAAGGTTCCAGTCTAAGTTTTTACTACCTGTGATATTAGTGCGTATCTCCTTGTTATACAAGTACATCAATGCAAATGGAGATTTTTTACTAGCCAATACTACATTTCCAGTAAGGTAAAACCCATCTTCTCTATCAATTTGCAAATAATATACCTGTGGGCTAAAGCTTACAATATGATTAGCCCCTATTTTAATGCCAGAAAAAGAACTGATAAAATTGACAAAATGAGTTGAAATTGGACCATCGGTTTGCAAACCATTCCCATGTAAATAATAAGCACCTAATGAAATATGATCATTCACACTATATCTTGGCGCTAATTCTGTAGCAACAAATCTTCTTGCTTGAGTAATATTCCAAGATTTGCCATTCTCAGTAACAGATTTTAAGGCAAAGTTAAATGCCGGATGCGCACCCACTGTAAAATGAAATTTCTTTTGGTCGATCAATTTGTACCTAAACCATAACATCGCACCACCCTTTCTACCATCAAAAGTTAATCTCACATCCGGGTCAATACTGAATCGGCCACCTCTTGAAAGTGAATTGGTAAAATTAAAAGCAGGTTGTTTTAAAGAGAAAGTAGGTATAATTGAAATGCCATTATTAGTAATTCCAAAATTACCTGCAATAACATATGGCTTACTAGAACTGTCTTGAGCATTAGCGCCAATATTAACAACTGTAAGTAATAATAGAAGCAAGTATTTTAACATTTTCATGGCGCAAAGATATTTATTTAAATCCAAATATCATTGGCAGGATAAATGTTATAAAGGCAGTCCAAATAAAGTAAACTGGCATGAATTTGCCTGCAGTTTCTTCCACCTCAATGACTGTTGCATTAGTTTTAAACAGTGCATATAATTTTCTTGTAACTAATAACAAATGAGTGAATATTAATAAGTCTGCACCAACAACCGCTATCCTATTAGCAGAAAATCCAAACTCAACTAATCTAAATACAATTGCATACAACGCAATACAATTTAAAAGAATGGTAATAAAAGATAGCGCCAATAATGTATATAACTGAAATATTTGCTTTCCTTTTTTAGTCATTTCTGAAAGTGAAAAAATAATTAAGGCCATTACACCAATCAACAATCCATTAAATATCAACAAGAATTCTCTGTCTTTGGAAGGATTCTTGCCAGTAACTAGGATTCCAAAAAGAAATAAAAATAACATCATAGTCACCATTGGTGTAAATATCTTAGCTATTAATGGAGAAATTTTATTGACAACCTGAGGATTATTTTGAACAATATAAGTTGCAATAATTGGAATAGCTGGAAGCCCCCATACTAAAATATAATTTTGTACAATAAAAACTGTATCAATGCCAATTAGTTTAAATAAACCCATCGTCATGGCCATGAACAAAAAACCAGATAATAATATAACCAAACTCATTACCATTAAATCTCCTGTAAATCTGATGTATTGAACACCTTGATTAAATCCATTAAACTTGCTTCCTAAAAAAATAAACCCTACTACTATCCAAATCATAATTGGCAAATGGAAGAAAGCTAATTGATTGGTTTGACTGACAGGATCAATCGGCAAAAAGTTAATATATACTGCAGCAATAATTATTAATAATGTAGGTATTATTAAATTTTTCCAATTTTGCTCTTTTTTCCAGATAAAATAGACTATCAATAAAGGAAGAAAAACAAAACTTACATTTCTTTCAAAAAATAAATCTTCTCTAACTCCTTGAAATTGGGGAATTTTTGCAATAAAGCCTGCAATAAGCACCGCTATGCCTATCCATAAAATTTCATACTTCTTGCCCCAATTAATTCCTTCTTGTTCTTGTATAGCTTGATTCATCATTAATTAAATTTTATTTTGATTAATTGCTCTAATGTGTCTAAATGATTCTTAAAGGCTTTAATACCTGATGCAGATGCTTTATAAGATGTATTAGGCCTCTTGCCAATAAACTGCTTTTTTACTTCAATATATTCTAGTTTTTCTAAAGCAGCTATATGACTTGCTATATTCCCGTCAGTAATATTTAATTGCTCTTTAAGTGTGGAGAAGTCTACAAAATCATTTACAACTAGTATAGACATTATACCCAATCTTATCCTACTTTCAAAACCTTTATCTAATGCAGTGATGAAATTTTTCACTTCTCGTATTTTAAATAAATTACAGCACCATAAATAATATGTAAAAGTCCAAATCCAAGTACCCATAAAATTAAACCAGCATCTAACCAAAATGAAGCGACAAGTCCAATAATTATTTCAATTATTCCTAAAACCCTAATTTCTTCAATAGCATATTTACTAGCATTAAACAATGCCAGACCATAAAAAATTAACATAAAAGGTAATACTAATGAAACCTGATCTTGAATTAGTAATGCAATAATTACTACACCCCCTGTTATTAGTGGTATAAACATATTTATCATTAATCTCTTTGAAGTGGCATCCCAAATAGGCAATCCTTTTTTTGATGCATTTCTTATTGCAAAAACAGAACCAGCAATTAATGCAATAATCAAAACCAGCAAACTATCTACCATTAACCACATGAACTGGTCTGAGGCCAAAAAATTATCACTTGTATCTATAAATTTTAAATAATTTGTCTCATTTAAAGGCATTCCAAGTATCAAGTATGCAAGTACTATACCTATTATTGCTACCCCACCCACTGCAATACCAGCTAATCCACTCAATGAAAGGAATTTAGATGACCTTTCCATCATATCCCTCATTTGTTGAATAGCTGCTAATTGTTCATTTTCTTGTTGATTATTCATTTTAAAAGTACTTTGAATTACAAAGTAAATTAAAATATACTAAACTGCCAAAAAAATGGTATTTGAAATTAATTCTTACTATCTAAGATTACTGGAGTCTTTCCACCACCCATGATGATCACTTTGGCATTTGGGGATGTAATCAAACCTTTCATCACTTGTATTTGCTCGTATTGTAATTGTTTATCTCCCAAACCCTGACTAATAATTCTTTGGTAATCGGCAATACCTTGGGCTTCCACTCTTTTTCTTTCTGCTTCTTGCTTCTCCTTTTGCAATACATATTGCATTTTTTGAGCATCTTGTTCAGCTTTAATCTTTTCCTCGATAGAACCCTTTACAGAAACAGGCAAAGTAATATTTCTTACTAATAATTGCTCTAGAACTAGTCCACGGGCTTTTAAATTAGCTTCGATGGTTTTGAATATTCTAGATTGAAATTCATCTCTTTTATTTGAATATAAATCAACCGCTGTATAATACACAGCATTATCTCTAATTTTGGTTCTGGTAATAGGACGAATGACAACATTTTTGAAATCATACCCTATTTCTCTTACAATTTTAGGGGCTTGACTAGCTTGTACTCTATATAATACTGTCAAATCAATGACAACTTCTAAACCATCTGCAGTTAAAACCCTAATTGCATCATCACCTGTAATATCCCCTTCATTGTGGACACCACTCATTGTGTAGTTCTGTGTTCTAACGTCAATTTCTTTAACTTCCATAAGTGGGTTTACAAAATTCAAACCGCTTGTCAATACCTCATCTTGTACTTTTCCAAATAAGGATTGAACACCAATTTCTCCAGCATCTATTTGTTTAATACTAGTATTTAATGCTCCTATTATAATAAGTACAATAGATGTGATTTTTATTGCATTAGCATATTTAGTAAAAGGAGAAACTGAATTGTGTAGTGATTTTGCAGTAAAAAACAAAATTACACCTAGAATTAAAATAAACATTGACTTTAAATTTAACTAAATATACTGATAATATATTAGTTAAAGAAAAAGCTTATAAGAACTAATGTACGCTTAGATTAGAAACAGTTCGAGAATCTATTTCCAGTATTGATTGATGATCTTTAAAAATTTTCCAGAAGAATCAAACTGAATAGCTAACACAGAAAAAGGGGACTCGAAATGGGCATTGAAATATGATCCAAAATTATCAATGTCAACATTGAACTGTGATAACTGTTTGCTTAATTGAGCAAAATTATATTTTGACAAATCTCCTAAATGAGCTAATTCAAATTCGAACTTTTTCTCTGCGATATCAAGTGTATCTGTTAAACTCATTTTTTGATTGTTATTTCGATGTCAAAATTACGAGAAGAATCTAAGAAATATGAAATTAAATACATGAAAACCACATCTTAATGTGGTTAAAAAAGAGAAAATTCAAATTATTTAACAGAAAATTTAAATTCTAAATAATTTGAACAATTGAGCTTTAGAATTAATACTAAGCTTTTTATAGATATTTTTAATATGTGATCTCACCGTATCTATTGTAATTAAATATTTTTCTGCTATTTGCATATAGGTAAAACCATCAAGAATACCTTGCACAATTTCATGCTCTCTATCAGTCAAATTGGGCATCTTTGGTTTCTTGAAACTTTCTATAATTTTTCTTGCAATTTTGGGAGTCATATAAGCTCCCTCATTTTCGACAGTTTGCAATACTTCTAAAATATTATCATCAAAACTCTGCTTGTCTATATAACCTATTGCTCCCGATTCTAGTGACTTGTAGATGGTATCCACATCATCTTTAATTGTATTCATTACAATAGTTAGATTAGGATACTTATTCAAGATTAATGGTATAGCATCTAAACCACTCACGCCAGGTAAATTAATATCTAATAATAATATATCTGTAGATTCATTAGTTAAAATAAATTCATTAACAGTAAAAAAAGTATGAATACATTGAAACTCGTCTAATTGATTTATTTTTTTCTTTAATAATTGAGATAAAGTAAAATCATCTTCAATAATAGCAACTCTCTTAGACATTGTGTAATTATTTTAGGCTAAATTAAGTTTAATTTCAATAATCAAGCCAGATCCATCAGGGTTAATTGAAAACTGGAGGTCTCCTTTCAATCTACTAACCCTTTTTCTGATATTAGTAATTCCGTTTCCCTTACTTTCAATATCTTCAATATTTTTTAATACCCCATTGTCTTCAATAATTGCGATCAAATCTCCTTCATTCACAATAAACTTGTTTTTAACATTAGAAGCCTTTGAATGTTTTAACACATTTTGGTTTATCTCATATATTATTAACTTCAAGTCTCTATATATAAATGAATTAATATATACCTCCTTGTCGATTTCATAATTGATATTATAATCAATTCCTGTGTTTTTGAAATAATTAGCAGCATGCTCTTTTATCTCATCTAATATTTGAAGTATCCCCACTTTTTCTGTATTGAATGCTTTAATATAGGTTCTGATACTATAGAGTGCTTCCGACAAATAGCTTATTAATTGGGTTTGTTTATTTAAAATAGGATCGTCTTTGATAGTATATAATGTTCTATTAAGAATGGTTCCAATTTCATCATGCAAATCCATGGCAATATTTGTTTTAATTCTATTAAGCTCTTTAAAATTATAATAATAGATAAAGCCTATAATAAGCAACAATAAAATAACAATAAATAAAATCAAGTATCTGAAATTAACAGAATCAAAAAAATTGGTTTCTTGTTTTACAAAAACAGGATCGAAAATAATTGGATTACCACTATCGTCCCAGCCTCTAATATGAATTGTATGTAAACCGTCTTTTAAATTGTACATGTACAAATACGACAACCCTTGTAAAGGTAACCAGCCATTTTCATCAATTTGATATTCAAATTCTAATGATTTGAATTTTTCAAAATTTTGCATTGAAAAGTACAGTTCTAAATAATAATTTGAAGTATTATACCGTACAACTTCTTCAGGATTATAATGCTTATAAGTTTTCTTATTAAACCCATAAATACTATACCCAAGAATTGTTCCCTTCAATGGCCTATTGGTATAGTTATACATCTCAGGAGAAATAATATCATATCCATTCAGACCACCAAAAACAATTTTTCCATTATTTAGGACAGCAGCAGATTTATAGTTAAACTCTTGATTTACTAAGCCAATTCTATTGTCTAATTTTATTATATTATCTAATGGAAATTCATAGGCGAAAATTCCTAAATAAGAACTAATCCATAATCTATTTATCTTGTCAACTAATAAAGCAGTTAACCTAGCATTATCAAAATTACTAAGGCTTAAGTGCTTTTCAAATACATTATTTTTCAAATTAATGCAAGTCAAACCCTTATCAGATATATACCATAATATGGTTTTATTTTGTTGTTTTAAAATTACTAGATCGTGAATAATTGTTCCATAAATATTAGTTTTCTTAATAATTTTTTTGCGATCAATATCATATGAATAAAGTCCATCATTAGTAGCCAAATAAATCAACCCGCTTAAAGAATCAATTTTGATTTCATTAATTTTGGCATTAAAATTATTTAAACTTACCTCTTTTGATGTATTCAATTTATAATTATATAAAACAAATGCCCCTCGCCTACCTAATATTAAATGATCTTTTAATTTAAAGCTAATATCACAAACTGCTCCATAGTATCTCACCGTGTCAATGTCTTTTGTGATAATATTTTCAATTTTATTAGACTCTATTAAGAATTTTCTAAAACCGCCTCCTTCAGATGTAGCGAATACAGTATTCTTAATTAAAACTGCATCAAAAATAGAAGTAACACCTTTAAAAATTGGAGTAAACTGATTTGTTGATAAATTGTACAAATGAGATTTTGGAAACCCTAATAATAATATTTGATTATCAGAGTATGTAATAATTTTTCTTCTAACATTAACATAGTCATTCATTTGAACTATGGAATCATAAATAGGAATCGTTTTTTGTTCTTGATTTATAACTTTAACTAAACCCTGATTAGAACCAAAAATGATATTATCTTCTGAAATAAACAAAGCATTATTTACTTCGTAATTTTTTGTTTTAAGTAACTTAAACTGAATGATATCATTTCCTTTTTCAAAAAATAAATTCTTTTTTGATTTAATGATAATTTTATTCTTATCAGTTATAGGTAACAGAAAAGAAATATTCTTATCATCTTTCACATATTTGCTCCTAAAGAATAATTCGTTACTATCTAATTCAAATAACTGCCCCTTATTAATAAAAAATATTCGATCCCCTAATCTTGAAAAAGAATTGTTAAAGCCACTTGGAACGATATTATATTCTTTTACAATTTTACCATTTTTTCTATCCAACTTCAATAACCCCTTATTAGCTAGAGATATAATTAGAAAATCTTTCGAAATTGGAAACAATAATGGATAATTGTCTTGATCATTACCTAATTGAGTTAGTAAAGAAAATATAGGCCCTTGTTTTTTACTGATATCAATTTTAAATAAATCACCATTTTGAAAAAGTGCCATAAAATGTGCATCATCTTCTATTGCCAAACTTGCAACTGCTTTTTCTGTAATTTTTTTAAATGCAAGAGAGTGAATATTTAACTGAATTAATCCTTTGTTTTGATAAACCAGATATAAATTATCCTTGTATAGTACCAATTCTCTTATTATACTATTGGTTATTGCATTATCACCTGTTGGAATTTGTACAAAATTCATGCCATCAGATACATACAAGCCATTATCTGAAGCTATCCAGATTCTACCTAATTGATCTTTTTCTAAATCATATATAGTGCCAGAAGAGAATTTATCTCTAACATCTTGAGCAGATACTTGAAGTACAAATAAAAAGCTACAAAAAGCTAAAATAAGGTTCTTGAAAAAATTGGGGATGCTCAATTAAATTGCATTTATCCAAATGTAAAAAAAAATACCCTTTATTTCAAATATTATTAACTAAGCATAATTTGATAAAAAATTGATTATCAATAACTTACTTAAATTATTTTACTTCTTCTTTGAGTAAAACCTTTTGAAATACGCCTTGCTCATTATACTCTATATGTATTTTGTATTTTGGTGACTCCCATTTTGCAACCATTATTTGATGCTCTACATGTACATTCAAACTAAAATTATTTAAGACTTGACTAAGTTCTATAAAATTATATTGTTCAATCGCTATATCAGGATAC
>JBJOIU010000030.1:0-25514 GCA_046046935.1 Bacteroidota bacterium | reverse complement strand
TTTTTAGTCTTACCAGTTCCATGAGGTAAAGAAACAGTACCACGAACTTGTTGGTCTGCTTTTTTAGGATCTACTCCTAAACGAATATGTAAATCTACAGAGCTATCAAACTTTGTACAGTTAATTTCTTTTACTAATGATGATGCATCTTTTAGGGAATAAAATTTATTCTTATCCACCTTTGCAACCACAGCTTTTCTTTTTTTAGTCAATGACATGTTGATTATTTTTTAAGGTGAATAGATTAATTTTCCCAAGGAGCTTTACCGTCTACAGTAATACCCATTGAACGTGCAGTTCCAGCAACCATGCTCATTGCGCTTTCGATAGTAAATGCATTCAAGTCTTCCATCTTGTCTTTAGCGATAGCTTCAACTTGTGCCCATGTTACTTTACCTACTTTGTCGCGGTTACTTTCTTTAGAACCTTTTTGGATTTTTGCAGCTTCCATTAATTGAACTGGAGCTGGTGCAGTTTTGATAACGAAGTCAAAAGACTTGTCTGTATAAACTGTGATTAAAACAGGAACTACTTTTCCTTGTTTGTCTTGAGTTCTAGCATTGAATTGCTTACAGAACTCCATGATGTTGATACCCTTAGAACCTAAGGCAGGACCAACTGGAGGAGCTGGATTTGCAGCACCACCTTTCACTTGCAACTTAACGTAGCCAGAGATTTCTTTAGCCATTTTGTTATGTTTTTTTTGGTTAAGCGTCGGGCCAATATAGCCTCGACTCCCAAATACCCACAATTCGAAAACTGTGAATTGGACGGCGAAGGTATGATTTCAGTGAGTTTTGGCCAAATATTTAGCCAGTTATTTACACAAATAAGCCCTTTGGGGGCAAAAAAAATCCCCCCAGATTGCTCAGGGGGGACCTTTTACCTTTTTCCTTCTAACTCAGTTTCTCTACTTGCATGTAGTTTAACTCCACAGGAGTAGATCGACCGAATATTTTCACGGTCACTTTCAATTTCTTCTTTTCTTCATTCACCTCTTCGATGACACCATTGAAGTCATTGAAAGGTCCCTCTATAATTTTGATTGTCTCGCCTAAAATGAATGGTTCGCTGATAGATCCGCCCATGTCGTTCATCTCATCCACTTTACCCAACATTTTGTTGACTTCAGACTTTCTTAATGATATAATATTGCCTTTAGAACCCTTACCGTCGGTTAAAAAGTGCATTACATTTGAAATATTGCTGATGTGCATTACGATATCATCAGAGATAGGTCCTTTTGTATCTAATACTTCCATCATAACATACCCAGGAAAATAGTTTTTCTCGCGCATTACTTTCTTACCGTTTTGCACTTTGTATACTTTTTCCATTGGTAAGAATACTTGCTTAATGATGTTTGTCCAACCATTTCTAACAATATCCTTATCTAGGTATTCCTTAATTTTCTTCTCTTTCCCACTCACTACACGCAACACATACCATTTAGTATCTGGAGCAGTTGGCGTTACTGGGGATATTACTACTTCTTCTGTTTCCATTGTTTACTTAAATAATGAGTATATCAACTTTAATAATTGGTTGCTTGAAAAATCCATCACCCAAACCAAAGCAGTTATGATAACAGTAGCTACCAATACGATTACTGTACTTTGCTGTAAATTAGCCCAAGAAGGCCAAGTTACTTTCTCTTGTAACTCCAAGTAACTTTCTTTGAAGTAGTTAGCTATTTTGTTCATTTTGTTCTTTTTTAAAAGCCGCTTATTTTGTAAATATAGCAATTTCTGCTATAAATCTCCGCACGGGCACTAGGATTCGAACCCAGATCAAAGGTTTTGGAGACCCGTATGCTACCGTTGCACCATGCCCGTATGAACCAAAAGTCTCTGGTATAAGCTTACGCTACACCAAAGACTTTCAGTTATATATTCAGTAAATTACTTAATGATTTCAGTAACTTGACCAGCGCCTACAGTTCTACCACCCTCACGGATCGCAAACTTAAGACCTTTTTCCATCGCGATTGGTTGGATCAACTTTACAGTGATGCTAACGTTATCGCCTGGCATTACCATCTCAGTTCCTGCTGGTAAAGTACATTCACCAGTTACATCCGTTGTACGGAAGTAGAATTGAGGACGGTATTTATTAAAGAATGGAGTATGACGTCCACCTTCTTCTTTTGATAATACATACACCTCAGCTTTGAAGTCTGTATGTGGAGTGATCGTTTTAGGAGCACAGATTACCATACCACGACGGATATCTTTTTTCTCGATACCACGTAATAATAAACCTGCGTTATCACCTGCTTGACCTTGATCCAATAATTTTTTGAACATCTCAACACCTGTTACAGTTGAGCTCATTGGAGCATCCATCAAACCTACGATTTCTACAGCTTCACCCACTTTGATGATACCTCTCTCGATACGACCTGTAGCAACTGTACCACGACCAGTGATAGAGAATACATCTTCTACAGACATCAAGAATGGTTGATCAATTGGACGTGGAGGCAATGGAATGTAAGAATCTACAGCGTCCATTAACTCTGTAACTTTGTCTACCCATTGTTGCTCACCAGCTAAAGCGCCAGTTGCAGAACCACGGATGATTGGTGTGTTATCACCATCAAAGCCATAAGAAGATAATAAATCGCGGATTTCCATTTCAACTAAGTCTAACAATTCTGGATCGTCAACTAAGTCTACTTTGTTCATGAACACAACGATTTGAGGTACACCTACCTGACGTGCAAGCAAGATGTGCTCTTTTGTTTGTGGCATAGGACCATCAGTAGAAGCAACTACTAAGATAGCACCGTCCATTTGAGCAGCACCAGTAATCATGTTCTTCACATAGTCAGCGTGACCTGGACAGTCAACGTGCGCATAGTGACGAGTGTCAGTTTGGTATTCTACGTGTGCAGTATTGATAGTGATACCACGCTCTTTTTCTTCTGGCGCACCATCAATTTCATCGTAGTTTTTCTTTGCAGCTAAACCTCTCTTAGACAATACGTCTGTGATAGCAGCTGTTAATGTTGTTTTACCATGGTCAACGTGGCCAATGGTACCAACGTTTACGTGAGGTTTCTCCCTCTTAAAGGTCTCTTTAGACATCTTTATTAGTTTTTGTTTTTTTTATAATTGCCGTTAATAGACCACCTAGTCCATCAACCATAGCTTTCTTGTTTCAATTGCCGAATATAAACCTTTTTTATGGATTTATATTTTGAGCCGTTGATGAGAATTGAACTCACGACCTCTTCCTTACCAAGGAAGTGCTCTACCACTGAGCCACAACGGCCTTTCTCATCTGCTCTATTGGAGCGGGAGACGAGGCTCGAACTCGCCACCTATAGCTTGGAAGGCTATCGCTCTACCAAATGAGCTACTCCCGCATGACCGATCCACTTCAAATCTTAAAGAACTTTAGTAATAGCCATTACAGCTATTACTTTTTTCTGTGGGCAGAGTAGGGTTCGAACCTACGTACTCGTGAGAGAACAGATTTACAGTCTGTCGCCTTTAACCACTCGGCCATCTGCCCGAAATACTTTAGAGCCGGAAATGGGACTCGAACCCGCGACCTGCTGATTACAAATCAGCTGCTCTACCAACTGAGCTATTCCGGCTTATTATGATCCAATGAAAGAACAGTACCCATTTTTTGGGATGGCAAAGGTAATGGAATTCTTTATTTATCAAAATTTTAGGATGAATTTTTATACCCTTTTTTGAGTATTTTTTAAAAAAGTCCGAAAAAACTATAAAAAAAGGCGCCCCAATTAGTTCTGGGGCGCCTTTTACCAAACTTAAAATCCCGAAAACGGACTATGCGGCCAATCTTTCTTTTGTTTTTTTTATTTGATTCACAATAGAATCAAAAGCATGTTCAAAAGATTCCTCAAAAGTTTTTGAAGTGCTTTTTACAAAACAATCTTTTTTTGGAATATGTACTTTAATCTCTACTACTTTATCTTTTATGGCATGTACTAAATTATCTAGTTTTAAATATACTTCTACCTTGGTTATTCGGTCATGAAAATGGGCCAATCGCTCTACTTTCTTGTTCACTAATTCTAATAGTTTTTCGTCTGCATCAAAATGCACGGTTTGAATGTTGATGTTCATACAATTTTTTTTAAATGATTAAAAAAAAGAACTGATCAGATAGGAGTTCCCTTCTGCCCTATTAAGTTACGACAAATTCAAGTAAATAAAAATTTAAAAAACTTTTTAAGAAAACTTTAAGAAAGTATATGATCTAAGTCAGGCTTTAGGATGCGCTTTGGCAAAAACCTCTTTTAATTTTTCAATTGTGTTATGCGTGTAAACCTGCGTAGCTGCTAGGCTTGCGTGACCTAATAATTCTTTTACTGCATTGAGATCTGCCCCATTATTCATTAAATGGGTCGCAAAACTATGACGCAAAACGTGTGGACTTTTCTTTTGCAAAGTAGTTACTTGGGATAGATAAAATTTTACAAAACTATATACCGATCTAGGTTGCAATGACTTACCTTTTTCTGTCACAAATAAATGCGGATTACCAGCTGCTATAGTAGGTTTTTCAGCAATATAATCACTAAGTTCTTGTGCTAATGTTTTACTTATTGGAAGAATTCTCTCCTTATTACCTTTCCCCAATACTTTAATCACAGATTTGCTTACATCTAATTGGTTCTCTTTGCAAAGAATCAATTCACTTAAACGCATTCCAGTGGCATAAAATAATTGAATAACCATCTTTTCGGTATAACCCTTCCATCCTTCTGCAAATGCTAAATGAGATAAAAGTTGTTCCATATCTTGTTCTGCAACAAATGCAGGAAGTCTTTTAGTGATCTTTGGACTGATCACCGTCTCCATAGGACTCTTCACTAGATTCCCTTGTCTAATTTGGTATTTAAAAAAAGACTTTAAAGAAGAGATTTTTCTGTTCAAAGATTTACCCGTCATCTCAGATTCTTTCATACCAGCTAACCAGGATCTAACCATCGAGCCTGAAATTTGCGCAAGTTCCACTTTATCATATTGGGTTTCTAAGAAATCGAAGAACTGCACTAGATCGTTAGAATACGCAGTAATAGTATGCAATGAGTAACGCTTCTCAAATTGCAGGTATGCTAAAAAAGCATTCACATCGGTATAGCGTGTGTTATTGGACATTGCACTTTAAAGATAAGCATAGTTTTAGGAAGTCATTCCTAGAAAAGAAAAAAGCCCCGAGAGGGGCTTTAAATATTTTAGAGAATTTTCTCAAGCCTTTATATTCTATAAAAGGCGCAGAAAAAATTAACCCTCAATCTTTCCGCTAAAAATTTGTTGCTTGTAGATCGCTTTTAACACTTGGAAACGTCTTTTAACAGATGGTTTCGTAAATGCTTGACGCTCACGTAACTTCAATAAAGTTTTACTTTTTTCAAACTTCTTTTTGTACTTCTTAAGAGCCTTGTCAATGTTTTCGCAGTCTTTTGAATCAATAATTAACATAATATATACCTCCTCAGGCGTTTTTTATTTGGAGAGCAAAGATAGCAATCCTAGTGAAATAACCAAATTTTATGCCAATTAATCCATAATTCCCTTCCCTTTTAGGGCTCCAGAGATGGCTTCATCCATGGCTCTCTCCGCAAATGGGCGGGTCACTTCATTTAATTCCTCTGTTTTAGCCTGAATTAAGTTCTTGTCTTCCATGGTAATAGCCAATTGAAGGGCTTGTAAAGCATTGGCGCTAGCGGTGATCTCTTCTTTGGTTAAAATAGCAGCATTCTTGGTTAAAAACTTCTCTGTTACAGACAAAATTTGTTCTGCTTCAGTTTTAGCTTCTACCAATGCCCTATTGGCAATATCTTCTTTTGCATGTGTAATGCTGTCCATTAATCTTTGTTCTACTTCTTCGTCTGTTAAACCATATTGAGGTTTGATATCAATGGTTTGACTCACGCCACTTCTTAATTCTTTTGCACTTACTTGTAAAATACCGTCAGCATTAATTAAAAAACTTACATCTACTTTAGGAAGTCCTGCAGGCATATTGGGAATACCAGTTAATGTAAATTCTCCCAATTTTCTATTGTCTTTTACTAAATCTCTTTCGCCTTGATATACGGAAATTACCATTCCTGTCTGACCATCTTTTTGAGTAGTATATTGTCTTCCAGCCTTAGTAGGAATTTTTGCATTTCTTGGTAATAAAACATCCATCAATCCCCCCATTGTTTCAATTCCTAAACTCAATGGTGTGATATCTAATAATAACATGGATTGATTATTCCCAGCTAAAATATCTGCTTGCACTGCTGCACCTAATGCAACAACCTCATCTGGATTTACAGAATCATTTACTGCTTGATTGAAAAAAGCAGAAACCATTTCTTTAACTAATGGTACTCTCGTACTTCCACCAACCATTAAAACAGTATTGATTGCTGTTACCTTCAAACCTGCGTCACGCATGGCATTGGTGCAACATTCCATTGTTCTATTAATAATTGGACGAACTAATTCTTCAAATTTTTCTTTAGTGATACTAATTTTTTCTCCAGCAAAATCTGTTTCAAAAATAGATGCAGTAGACAAAGTTATTTTAGCTTGCTCAGCCGCCAATCTTAATTCTTGTTGTAATTGTTGGTGATTACTTAAACTATTAGCATCCCATTGTTCCATCCAATATTCAATGATGGCTCTATCTAAATCATCTCCCCCTAAATAAGTATCTCCATTCGTACTTAATACTTCGAAAATGCCATTCGAAATTTTTAAAATAGAAATATCAAAAGTTCCTCCGCCTAAATCATACACTGCAATGGTTTTTTCTTCTGTAGGGTTCATTCCTAAACCATAAGCCAAGCTAGCTGCAGTTGGTTCATTAATAATTCTTAAAACATCTAATCCAGCTAATTTACCAGCATCACGTGTAGCTTGTCTTTGCGCATCATTAAAATATGCAGGTACAGTAATAACCGCTTTGGTTACTGGTGTTTTTAAAATATGCTCAGCTCGTTTTTTTAATTCAGTTAAAATAAAAGAACTTAATTCAATTGGAGAATAAAATTGGTCTCCTATTTGCACTTTTACCAAACTATCTTTATTGTCGTCTATAATTTTATATGCGAAAAAGTCTTGGTGAGTTTGAACATCTTTATATGACTTACCCATCAAACGCTTTGCACTAAAAATGGTATTCTTAGGATCCGTTTCTAAAAAAGATTTTGCCCCTGCTCCCACTGTTGTATTTCCGAATGCATCAAAATGTATAATACTTGGTACCACGCTAGATCCATCAAACTCTTTTAATGCAGTTGGTTGCTTGGTTTCAGGATGAATAATCGCCACCAAACTATTAGTGGTACCCAAATCTATACCCACAATCATCTCTGCTTGTTGTAAACTTCCAGTTGCAATATTGATACCTATTTTAGCCATTATAATATTTTTACAAATGTACTCGCACTAGCTGCGGATAGCTTGCGAATTAAGGAATGAATTTAAACTAAAGGTGTTTCCGAAGAAACAAGTTTGGTTTTGGAAAATGTATCATGCAAAGGCTTCCCATTCCATGCTAATCCAAAAAAAGAAATAATCAATGTTCTAATAGATGCTCTAATAAAGAATTGTGCAATATTAGGTCTTGACCCATCTTCTGAAACAATTTTGGTGCCAGATATCCACTTTGCTGGTGTTCTTAAAAAAATCATCTCTGTTAGAAAAGTATAAACCCAGGTAAATAAGAAGAAAAAAGCCCCAAATCTAATGGGATAAAAGCCCCAATAAAACACATAAAAATTATACCATTTGTACAAGAAAAAAGACAAGATAAATATCAAAATGGTATCTATTAAAAAATGGAAAATACGGGTTCCATCACCAAATGTTTGCGTTGTGGGGTTCATGATGCAAAAATATTGCTTTTTGTTAGTTATTTTTGCCGAAAGTATGCAACTATGACATTGATCCAAGAATTAAGATGGAGAGGTATGATTCAAGATATTATGCCAGGCACAGAAGAATTGTTTGAAAAAGAGCAGGTTTCTGGCTATATCGGTTTTGACCCAACTTCAGATAGTTTGCATATTGGCAGCTTGGTACCAATCCTATTATTAGTGCATTTACAAAGAGCAGGCCATAAACCTTTCGCTTTAGTTGGTGGTGCAACAGGAATGGTGGGTGATCCTAGTGGAAAAAGCGAAGAGCGTAATTTATTAAGTGAAGAAACTTTAGCTTTTAATTTGGCAGGTGTTAAAAAACAATTGTCGCATTTCTTAGATTTTGATGCAAGCAAATCTAACGCTGCAGAAATAGTCAACAATTATGATTGGTTCAAAGATTTTAGCTTCTTGCATTTTATTAGAGATGTGGGCAAGCATATCACAGTGAACTACATGATGTCTAAGGATAGTGTCAAGAAAAGATTGGAAGGCGATAATGGCATGAGCTTTACAGAATTTACTTACCAATTAGTTCAAGGATATGATTTCTACTGGTTGTACCAAAACAAAAACTGCAAAGTACAAATGGGCGGCAGTGATCAGTGGGGAAATATTACGACAGGTACAGAAATTATTAGAAGAAAAACTGGTGGCGAAGCATTTGCATTTACTTGTCCTTTAATTACTAAAGCAGATGGTGGAAAGTTTGGCAAAACCGAGAAAGGTAATGTATGGTTAGATCCAACAAAAACTTCTCCTTATCAATTTTATCAGTTCTGGTTAAATGCAAGTGACGAAGATGCAACAAAATGGATTAAGATATTTACTTTATTAGAACCTACTGTTATCGAAGGTTTAATAACCGAGCATACAGCTGCACCACAATTAAGAATTTTACAAAAAGCTTTAGCTGCCGAATTAACAAAGATGGTGCACAGCGAAGCAGATTTAACTTTTGCCATTCAAGCAACAGAAATTTTATTTGGCAACGCCACTACAGAAGTATTGCAATCATTAAATGAAACGCAATTATTACAAGTAATGGATGGCGTTCCTACTGTAAACATTGATGCTGCCAAATTAAATGCAGGATATGATATTGTTGAACTGTTAGCAGACACAGCGATCTTTCCAAGTAAAGGCGAAGCGCGTAAAATGTGGCAAGCTGGTGGTATAGGCATTAATAAAGAAAAAATTAATGCCGAATTTACTACAGTTACCTCAGCACAATTATTACAAGGAAAATATATCCTATTCCAAAAAGGAAAGAAAAATTATTATTTAGCGATAGTAGCATAATAAAAAGGCCTCAGAAAAATCTGAGGCCTTTTTAATTTCATTTAGACTTTTACTTAATCACTTTCCACATTTCATCCGCAACATGCGCATTGCCCTTTTCATTTAAATGTACTCTGTCGTAAGTCAGTATACCACTTTCTTTATTAGAAGGATTATTTGCTACACTATACTCATGAAAAGTTTTTCTGAGATCAACTAATCCCAATTGATTTTCTGCAGCATAGTTTCTGATCCATGTACTGTATTGATTTAAATCTCCATCTTGTGAATTAGAATAATCTGTTTTCTCGCCAATCGCAGCTGGAGTAACCACTACCACTTTCGCACCTGTCGCTTGAATTTTTTTAACCACAGCGTCATAAAAAATACCAAACTTATCATAATCGGTACCAGTACCAAAACTAGCTTTATGCCATACATCATTTACCCCTACCCAAATAACTACCACATCTGGGTGTTGCGCCAACACATCTTTCTCCATTCTTAAGAAAAGATCATAAATTTTATTTCCTCCTATCCCTGCACCTACTAACTCATATTGATCTTCTATACCCGCCGTTTTGATTCGAGAATTTAATACATCAATATAGCCCCCCTTTTGAACTCCCATTTGGGTAATAGAGTCACCAAAAAACAGTACTTTTTTCTTCTTAGGAGCTCTAAAAGCCATTAAAAATAGACAGCCTATAAAGGCAGTTAAAAGCATTAATTTGTTTCCCATAGCAATCGTGTTTAATTTTTAAAATAAAAACTAGGTAAAAGTTAGGGCAAATTCATAATAATCAAGTCAATATGGGTAAAATATTTGGAAAATTTTACGCCTACCCCTATTTTTGCACTCCATTCAAAGAATGGCATAGGGATTGCCCGATAGTATAATGGTAGTACGACTGTTTTTGGTGCAGTTTGTCTTGGTTCGAATCCAGGTCGGGCAACCAAAGAAAGAAGAAGCCGCAACGCAAGTTGCGGTTTTTTTATTGGGCGAATGAGTGGATCAAGCTCGCTTGGAGCCACGAATGAGCACAATAAAAAAAGGCAGTTCACGGAACTGCTTTTTTGCTTCTTCATTTTATGTTGGGATTTTCCCATTGAGTATCAGCGACCGAAGGGAGCTAATCCCCTTTTGAATTACCTTTATCCCATGAACCCATCTTTCAAATTATTCCTAAGCTATCTAGTCGCATTAGCTATTACTATATTACTTGCATTCATAGACAGCGATCCAATAATTAGCTACTACTCAATAATTAAAGATGTATTTTTTATGTCTATCCTAATTTGGGGATTAGGTTTATTAATGTACGGGGTAAAATTAATGGCACAGAGAAAGAAGAATTAATCTACTCCACCACCACATCCACACTATCCAAAAGACCCAGAGCTCCTATTTTAGAATGCTTAGATTTCTTTACTTTATTCTTAGTGATATCAATAGAGTAATTAAATGAGGTTCTAAGATCTACTTTTTCTACATTCGTTTGATCAAAAATTGCATTGGCGAAATCACAATTGTCAAAAACAGAACCCATTAAATCTGCCGAAGTAAAATCAACTTCTTTCAATAATACTTCTTTGAATTTTGTGTTTTTTAATGGTGTACTATAAAAAGAAGCATTGGTTAAAACACATTTATCAAAAGATATAGATAATCCAAAAGAATTAATATCTGGAAATTGCCATCCAGCCATCTTACAGTCAATAAACTTAACATCTCTCAACAAAACTTGATTCAATTTAACCAAGCTTAAGTCACAACCTTTAAAAATACAATTTATAAAAACTGCATTAGAAATGTCTACACTCAAGAAATTACATTGCACAAACTCACAAGACTCATACTCGGCTTTTACAAAGCCTTCAATAGTATAATCTTGTTTTTCGAATATTTTGTCTTCTATAATTTCCATTCTAATTAAATTTATTCCTCCCCCTCCACTATCGTTCCATAATCAACAAATAACTCTTCGCCAAGCGCAATATCTCTGATCGCTTCAAACCTTTCACCATCATTGATGGAAACAACATTCGGAGTATCAGAATGATTTAAATAAATTACCAAGTCCACTAACTTAAATCCATAATCAGGAATAAAATAACTTTGCTCATCAAAGAGACAATGATTCTCCACTAAGTCCCTACTGTGTTTTGGCAATGCTTCTACTTCTTCCTTACTTACTTCAATCCACTCACCCACTCCTTGCGAAAAAATATCTTGGGTACCTTTGGGTATATCTCTAATTGCAAATACACCAATACCATGTACAGGTGATGCTTTAATCATCACATAAGTTGCTTCAGCCAGTTGTTTTAATAAAGCCGCCTTATTCATTAAGCTTTTATTATTTGTTGATAACAAGCCTGCAAAGCAGTCTCCCAATGAGGAATTTCAATTTCTAAATCTCGTTCAATCTTTGAAGTATCCAAGACAGAATAAGCCGGTCTTTTGGCTGGTGTAGGAAAATCTGCTGTTTGAATAGGATGTACATCGCATGTTAATCCTGCAGTTGATTGAATCTTTTTTGCAAATTCAAACCAAGTGGTCTCCCCTTGGTTTGCAAAATGATAAATGCCTTTTATATTTTTTCCAGCATCGATTGTTTCAATCATCTTCATGGTAGCTATGGCCAAGTCTTTTGCATAAGTGGGTCTACCCTTTTGATCTGCTACTACATTTAATGCATCTCTTTCCTTCATCAAACGCATCATCGTCTTCACAAAATTATTTCCATGACTACTAAATACCCATGAGGTTCTTATAATTATTACATTAGGATTAGCAGCAATGGCTAAACTTTCTCCATCTGCTTTTGTTGAACCATAAAAATTTAAAGGAGCAATACTAGTTTCTGTTGAATAAGGCTCTGTAGCAGTTCCTGTAAAAACATAATCTGTAGAGAAAGTAATAAATGGAATATTCTTCAATGCCGCATAAGCAGCGATTACTTCAACAGATTTAGCATTCACCGTATAGGCTAATTCTTTTTCAGTTTCTGCTTTATCTACAGCAGTATAAGCTGCAGTGTTAATAATGGCATCTGGTTGATAAGTATCTAAAACAGATTGAATGTTTTCAGGTTTGGATAAATCCAAAATAGTTCTATCTACAAAACTAAATTGATACTGAAGATAACTTGAAGAAAGCTGTGCTAATTCCCAACCTAATTGTCCATTGGAACCTGTCACTAAAATTTTATGGATGGACATGTTGATTTATTTAGAAGTAAATTCTTTAGGGAGTTTTGTCCACTCACTTGGTGGCAATGCTTTAAAATATTCATAGGTCTTTTGTAATCCTTCTGCACGACCTATCTTCGGCTCCCATCCTAAAATGGTTTTTGCCTTGGTGATATCGGGTTGTCTTTGCTTAGGATCGTCCACAGGTAAATCTTTGTAAACGATTTTTACTTTTGAGCCAGTTAGTTTCAAGACCTCTTCTGCAAAATCTTTTAAGCTAATCTCATTCGGATTACCAATATTCACAGGTTGACTATAATCACTTAATAATAATCTATAAATACCCTCCACTAAATCATCTACATAACAGAAGCTTCTGGTTTGTGAACCATCCCCAAACACTGTTAGATCTTCTCCTCTCAATGCCTGACCAATAAACGCAGGAAGGGCTCTTCCATCATTCAGACGCATTCTCGGACCATAGGTATTGAAGATTCTGATGATTCTAGTTTCTACATGATGAAAAGTATGGTAAGCCATGGTAATGGATTCCATATAACGCTTCGCTTCATCATACACCCCTCTAGGACCCACTGGGTTTACATTACCCCAATACTCTTCTGTTTGTGGATGCACTAAAGGGTCTCCATATACTTCACTGGTACTGGCAACCAGTATTCTTGCACCCTTTGCTTTAGCTAATCCCAACAGGTTATGTGTACCTAATGCACCTACTTTTAAAGTTTGAATAGGAATCTTTAAATAATCTATAGGACTTGCAGGGGAAGCAAAATGTAAAATATAATCTAATGAGGCTTCTATATCAATATACTTGGTTACATCGTGATGGATAAATTCAAAATTTTCATTCGATCTTAGGTGCTCGATATTCATCAAGTCTCCTGTGATTAAATTATCCATCGCCATTACATAATAGCCCTCTTTAATAAAGCGATCACATAAATGCGATCCCAAAAATCCAGCAGCTCCTGTAATTAATATTCTTTGTTGATTCATGTTATACTTCTTGTCTTCCGATACTTTCATAATGATACCCTAGTTCTTTCATCTTCTGTACATCAAATAAGTTTCTGCCATCAAAGATGATTTTGTTGGTAGCTAATGCTTGCTCCATTATTTCAAAATCGGGGGTTCTAAACTCACTCCACTCTGTAGCGATAATCAAAGCATCTGCTTTTTCTAAAGCTTGGTATTGATTATTGGCGTAATTGATTTTATCACCTATCTGTGCTTTTACATTCGGCATCGCTTCTGGGTCATAAGCTGTGATAGTAGCGCCAGCTTTGGTTAAAGCATCAATAATACTTAATGCTGGTGCTTCTCTGATATCGTCTGTATTTGGCTTAAACGCTAATCCCCATAAAGCAAAATGCTTGCCTTGTAAATTGTTCTTGTAATATTTATTTATCTTTTGTACTAAATGTAATTTTTGAAGTGCATTCACTTTCTCCACCGCTTTTAAAATCTCAAAATCATAATCCACTTCATCAGAAGACATGATTAAAGCTTGCACATCTTTAGGAAAACAAGATCCTCCATATCCAATACCCGGAAATAAGAAACGCTTACCTATTCTGTCATCAGATCCGATTCCTCTTCTTACCATATCCACGTCCGCTCCCATTCTTTCACATAACTGAGCAATCTCGTTCATGAAAGAGATCTTAGTTGCTAGAAAACTATTCGCTGCATATTTGGTTAACTCCGAACTACGCTCATCCATAAAGATCACTGGATTACCTTGTCTCACAAATGGCGCATATAAATCACTCATTACTTTTTTCGCTCTATCTGATCTAGTACCTACCACTACTCTGTCTGGCTTCATGAAATCATCCACCGCAACACCCTCTCTTAAAAACTCTGGGTTACTTACTACATCAAATTCACCTTTATAATTTTTAGCAATCGCTGCACTTACTTTATCTGCAGTACCCACTGGCACAGTGCTTTTATTCACGATTACTTTATAGCCCTTTAATATTTTTCCTAAATGATCCGCAACACCTAATACATATTTTAAATCTGCACTGCCGTCCGCACCTGGAGGTGTAGGTAATGCTAAAAAGATAATCTCTGCATCTTCTATTGCCTCTTCTAATTTTGTCGTGAATCTTAAACGACTCTCTTTGATATTTCTTAAAAAAATCTTCTCCAAACCTGGCTCGTAAATAGTGATATGACCAGCACTTAATTTTTCTACCTTCTCTTGATCGATATCTACACAAATCACTTTATTACCTGTCTCTGCAAAACAAGTACCTGTTACCAATCCTACATATCCTGTGCCTACAACTGCTATTTTCATTTTTTAATGATTTAAAAGATTAGGCTTTAAAAAAGGATTGTACACCATTAATAATATAGTCCAATTGTTCTTGATCCATTTCTGTATGAATAGGCAAAGAACATACACAAGGCGTTAAAGCATCCGTCACTGGAAGATGCCAAGCTTGTTGATCCGCCTTACCAAACATTTTTTGTAAATGCCCTGGCACTGGATAATAAATCATACAAGGAATATCTTTTGCACTTAAATGTGCGATAAATTTTTCTCTATCTACATTTTTTAATTGCATGGTGTACTGATGAAACACATGCGTTGTATACTTGGCTGTAGCAGGAGTGACAATTTCACTAATGGACGCAAAACCATTTGAATAAGCGGCAGCCACTTTTTGTCTTGCAGCATTGTATGTATCTAAATGCATTAATTTAATATTCAAAATAGCTGCTTGCATAGAATCTAATCTTGAATTACATCCAACTACATCATGATAATATCTTTCTGATTGACCATGATTGGCAATCATCGCCATTTTTGAAGCTAGTGCATCATCATTAGTGAATAAAGCACCACCATCTCCAAAAGCGCCTAAGTTTTTACTTGGATAAAAAGAAGTAGCACCAATATGTCCCATAGTGCCTGTTTTCTTTTTAGTCCCATCAGAAAATGTATAATCACATCCTATTGCTTGCGCATTATCTTCAATCACAAAAATATTATGTGCTTTTGCAATAGCTAAAATTTCTTCCATCGGTGCTGCCTGTCCGTATAAATGAACTGGTACAATAGCTTTTGTTTTTGGTGTGATCGCTTTTTTCAAACTCTCTATATCCATGCAATAAGTCACCGGATCTACGTCAACAAAAACAGGCTTTAAGTTTAATAATGCTACTACTTCTGTTGTAGCTATATATGTAAAGGAAGGAGTAATTACTTCATCCCCTGGCTGAAGCCCCAAAGCCATCATTGCAATTTGTAAAGCATCAGTACCATTGGCACATGGAATAACATGTTTTGCCCCTAAATATGTAGATAAATTTTGAACAAAATCTTTTACCGCTTTCCCGTTAATATATGCAGCCGAATCCAATACTTCATGTATCGCAGCATCCACCTCTTCTTTGATAGCTAAATACTGAGTTTTAGTATCAACCATTTGAATTTTTCGCATCCATTAAAATTTGGTCAAAATTACAATAAAAACCCTAAATTGCCCCGTATGGTATTGTACAAACTATTCCTGTTTTTATACCCCAAAATGGCTAGTTTATTGGCCCTTTTTAACGAAAAGGCTAAGCATTGGTGCATTGGTCAAAAAAACGTTTGGAAGGAGATACATCAATCCAAAGCATCTATTCAAGGACCCATTGTTTGGATACATGCTGCTTCTTATGGTGAATTTGAACAGGGACTACCAATTATTGAAGCCATCAAAGCACAATATCCTCACTATAAAATCTGGCTTACCTTCTTCTCTCCTTCTGGATATTTACACCGCAAAAATGATCCGGCAGTAGATGTAGTTACCTATTTGCCATTAGATGGCCCATCTTCTTCTCTAGCGTTTATAGAAACTATCCAACCATCACTCATTATATTTATCAAATATGAGTTTTGGTATTACTATTTACAAGTTGCAAAACAAAAAAATATACCCAACCTATTAGTTGCTGCTATTTTTAGAAAGGATCAAATTTTCTTTAAATGGTATGGTGCATTTTATCAAAGAATGCTGAACCTTTTTGGCCATGTGTTAGTACAAGATAAGGAATCAAAAAATTTACTTGAAACCATTTATCCAACAACTCAAACTTATATCACAGGCGATACAAGATTCGACAGGGTTATTTCCACTGTTCAAAACAAAACTACTATTGATTGGATGGCCCAAATTTCTACACACCCAATCATTATTGCAGGAAGCAGCTGGGATTCAGACCATCAAATAATTGCACAAGTAATTGAACCTCTAATTTGCAATTGGATTATTGTGCCACACCATGTAGATACAAAGTCTATTGCAGCAGCCAAAAAAATTCTTCCGAAAGCAATTACCCTAACTGAATGGGAAGCGGTGGTTTCAAAAAATCCAGCACCAAATACTACTCCAAATATTATCATTGTAGATAGAATAGGCATTCTTAGAAATTTGTATCAATATGCCACGATAAGCTATACTGGTGGTGGTTTTACCAATGATGGTATTCATAATGTTTTAGAACCTGCAGCATTTAATGTCCCAGTTATTTGGGGACCGAATGATGAAAAGTATAGAGAAGCTATTGGATTAAGAAATGCTGGAGGAGGTGTTCAAATTAGTGATGCAGCAATGCTTAATAATTACATACAAGAATTATTAGCAAATAGTATTACTCTTAAAGAAATGGGCGAAAAGGCAGGTAATTATGTAAAAGACAACGCTGGTGCAACCAAAGCTACACTAGCAGTTATTCAAGAAAAGCGTCTTTTAACCAATTGATCAAAAGCAAGTACGACTGTAGATTCTTCTTCCCAATTATATTTTATTCTTAAATTTTGTTTGATCCAGAATTGCGCTTCTGCAAAGTTTTTGAAAGAATTAATCGTTTTAATACTTGATTCAAAAACAGCTTCTTCTTTATTGAATAAATTTTCCATGAACTGAAACTTATCGTTAATACCAATTGCTGATCTTAAATCTTTAATTGGTTCTAAAGCTATTTTATCCGCCACTTCTTTTTTTGCAACAATAGTTTCTAGAGTTTCTACTTTAGGTAATGAAATTGTTTCTTCAGATTTTGCAAATACTTCTTTTGGTTTTTCTGTTAATACTGGCTTCTCCACTGCTAGAGTAATTACAGATTCTTTACTAATCAAAGGCTCTTTTTGAGCATAATCCACAGAAGGCATAATTACCGAAACATTATTAGGAAGATTGTTTACTGTTGGGTTAGCCTCCAATTCTGACAAAATTTGAATAGCAGTTTGTCTTAAAACAGCAGAATCGGCATTTTGTGCTAATTGTTGGTTGAATTTGTCAGCCAAAGCTTTTACTCTTTCCATTTGAATGTTTACTTTTGAGGGGTTGAACTCTATTAAAGTTAACGTATAAATTTATTCAAATATTGTTATGTTTATTGAACAGCATTTATCTAGTGAGAAAAGAGGTTGGATTGAAGTAGTATGCGGAAGCATGTTCAGTGGTAAAACCGAAGAATTAATCAGAAGATTAAAAAGAGCGCAGATTGCCAACATGAAAGTGGAAGTGTATAAGCCTGCCACTGATACCAGATACGATAAAACAAAAGTAGTAAGTCACGATTCAAACAGTATTCTTTCTACCCCAGTAGATAAGGCAGTGAATATATTAATGCTGGCCGAACATGCAGATGTTGTGGGTATTGACGAGGCTCAATTCTTCGATGAAGAAGTGATCAGGGTTTGTGAAGCTTTAGTAAGTCAAGGTAAAAGAGTAATTGTTGCTGGCTTGGATATGGATTATTTAGGCAAACCATTTGGACCTATGCCACAACTATTAGCCATTGCAGATTTTATCACCAAATTACATGCAATTTGTGTTCAATGCGGCCATTTAGCAAATGTCTCTTACCGAACAAGTACTGAAGAAGGTACCGTGGTCTTAGGAGAGAAAAACAATTATGAACCTAGATGCAGAATTTGTGCTTCTAAATAACTAAAGATGAATAAATCATTCAATAATATATACACCTTGCTCAAGAAAGATATCTTGATTGAGTTTAGGCAGCAGTATACATTTTTTGGTGTTTTATTATATATCGCTTCTACCACTTTTGTCATCTACTTAAGCATGGGACAACCAGAAGATAAGGTTTGGAATGGCTTATTCTGGGTGATACTTTTATTTATTTGTATCAATGCAGTAGCAAGAAGTTTTATTCAAGAAGGCAAAGGGCGTATGCTGTATTTCTATACAATTGCAAGTCCTGTTCAGTTTATCTTTTCAAAACTTATTTATAATAGCTTATTAATGATTTTAATGAGTGGTCTAAGCTTATTATTATTCACTATACTATTAGGCAACCCCTTACAACATGCATGGTTGTTTTTTGGCATGGCTTGCTTAGGGGGAATTAGTTTAAGCCTGGTCTTTAGTTTCCTAGCAGCCATTGCAGCAAAAGCTTCTCAACCATCAGCGATCATGGCTATACTTGGCTTCCCTTTAATTATTCCTCAGCTAATGTTGTTAATGAAAATTGCCAATATCGCATTTTCAGATATAGTACAAAATGGTCTAGGCCAAATGATTGGATTGCTATGCGGTTTTGATATCATGATCATCGCATTAGCATATATCTTGTTCCCATTTTTATGGAAAGATTAGATTTATAAAAATTAAAAGAATATAATTTTTTTAAAATTGAAGATGGCGAACTGTCTGTCCGTTATTGATTAACTGCTTTAAAGATTCTACACCAATATTTAAATGTCTCGCTACAAATTCTGCCGTTACTTTTGAATCGCTTGCTTCTGTTTTAACTCCTTCTGGAATCATTGGAGAATCGCTCACTAATAACAAAGCACCTGTAGGAATTTTATTATAGAAACCAACTGTGAAAATAGTAGCAGTTTCCATATCTATGGCGTATGCTCTAATTTTTGTTAGGTACTCTTTAAATTCATCATCATGTTCCCATACTCTTCTATTGGTAGTATACACTGTACCTGTCCAGTAGTCAACATTGTTATCTCTAATAGTAGTTGAAATGGCTTTTTGTAATGCGAAGGCTGGCAAAGCAGGAACTTCTGCAGGGAAATAATCATTAGAGGTACCCTCTCCTCTTATCGCTGCAATTGGTAAAATTAAATCGCCAATAGTGTTTCTCTTTTTTAATCCACCACATTTTCCCAAGAACAAAACTGCTTCTGGTTGAATCGCTGTCAACAAATCCATAATAGTAGCAGCACCTGGACTACCCATACCAAAATTGATGATTGTAATTCCGTCTGCAGTAGCACATTGCATTGGCCTATCTTTTCCAATGACTTCTACATTATTTTGTGCAGCAAACATGTTTACATAATTACTAAAATTGGTCAATAAAATATATTTACCAAATTGATCTAAACTAGCCCCAGTATATCTAGGTAACCAATTGTCTACTATTTCTTGTTTAGTTTTCATATTTGTGTGCTTATCTTTGAGTCGAGTTATTATATAAAAATACGAATTTTAGACGACTTACTAATGATCCTTATCAACTACCCAAAATATCCCTTTAAAATTCAAAAAGAAGCAGGCAAAGACTGCATCTTTGATCCATTAAGGAAATCTTGGATAATACTTACGCCTGAAGAATGGGTAAGGCAGAATTTTATACAATACTTAGTACAAGAAAAGCAATACCCTACTTCATTAATTGCCATAGAAAAATCAATACAATTAGGAGAGCTAAAAAAACGATTTGATATTGTAGTTTATAAAGAAGATAAACCTTGGATGCTGATTGAATGCAAAGAAGCCAATGTTGAAATCAATGAAAAAACATTTGATCAAATTTTGCAATACCAACAAGTACTAGACGCTCAATACATAATTATGACGAACGGACATAATACTTATGGAGCTGAAATAAAAACGGGGAGTATGCATTATCTGCAAAGCCTCCCCGATTATATTTAAATGCTTGTATCTCTTAAGGGAAGATACCTAATTCAGCATAAGAAGTACCTACCTTATCAATTGCACATACATAAGCTGCAGTTCTCATATCTGGAATAGATGGATTGTCTTTCCAAATTTGCATAATCTCTCTAGTTGCTGTGATCATTGTTTCTTCCAAACCACTATGCACTAAATCAATTTCATCAGGTCCATGTGCAATGATATTTTTTTCAGATTCAGTTACTTTTTTACCTGTTAATTCTTCAATCTGATTCAAGATATTGATATTCGCATTTTCTGTAAAACGCTTTTCTAATCTACCATATCTAACATGGCTTAAGTTCTTCAGCCATTCGAAATAAGAAACAGTTACACCACCTGCATTTAAATACATATCTGGGATAACTAGTATACCTCTTTTAGCAAAGATCTCATCTGCTTCTGGTGTTAATGGACCATTCGCAGCTTCTCCTATAATTTTTGCTTTAATTTTTGGCGCATTATTTCCATCAATAACATTTTCTAATGCAGCTGGAATTAAAATATCACATTCTAATTCTAATGCATCACTACTCTTTTCAATATTAGTTGCCCCCGGAAAATTTAAAATACTTCCAGTAGCTTTTCTATGTTGAAAAACTGCTTCTTCATTTAATCCATCTTTGCAATAAATTGCTCCTTCATATTCTGCAATAGCAATTACTTTTGCACCATGCTCTCTAAAGAATTTTGCAGAATAATATCCCACATTACCTAATCCTTGAACAACTACATTTTTATTTTGGATACCCACTTCTAAACCTTGCTTCTTCATAATATCTGGCATCAAACAAACCTCTCTTACGCCATAGAATACACCTAGACCTGTTGCTTCTTTTCTACCTCTTACACCACCCAAAGAGATGGGCTTACCAGTCACACAACCAGCAGCATCAATTTCACCTGGCTTTAAAGATTGATAAGTATCAACAATCCATGCCATTTCTCTTTCGCCGGTACCATAATCTGGAGCAGGTACATCAATACCAGGACCAATAAAGTTTTTCTTTACTAATTCTGCAGTATATCTTCTTGTAATTTTTTCTAGTTCATATGGACTCAAACTACGAGGGCTAATTTTAATACCGCCTTTAGCTCCGCCAAATGGTACATTCACAATAGCACATTTATAGGTCATTAATGCTGCTAGTGCCATTACCTCATCTTGATTCACCGCCAAGCTAAAACGTATACCACCCTTACAAGGTGATTTATGTTGTGAGTGTTGAATTCTATAAGCTTCAATTACTTCAATACGTCCGTCATCCATCTTTACTGGGAAACGCATGCTATAGATGCTATTACATGCTTTAATTTGTTCTAAAATACCTTTTTCCCATTTGGTAAACTTAGATGCTTTGTCAAAACTTTTCTCAACACTTTGAAAAAAGCTATATTCATTATTTACTGACATAAAAATTGATTTAAAATTATTTTTCTAGTTTAGATATTTTCTTATCAATACTGGCTACATATAAAAATAGTCCAACTAAAATGATTGATACAATAGTCATCACTAAGAATATTTTTCCATTCTGTACCATGATGCCACTGTCTTGTGTTGCTTGTAATAATTGAAACATACTGTTGATTTATTTGATTTATAACAACCCTTCTTTTTTGTATTTAATAATTTGATAGCGTATTTGCAAAGTACTTATCCAAACGCCTAATAAAGTCCAACCTATTACAGCTGGATAAAACACCATACGCATACTAGCGCTCATGTCTTTACCATTGATTCCAGGATTACCTTCACTACCCTGACCACCTGGATGTAATGATTCAGACAATCTTGGCAATATCCAAAGTGTTGGAAATAACATAAAGAATGCAAATACATTGTACACTGCAGAAAGTCTTGCTCTTTTTTCTTGATCGATTAAAGATCCTCTTAAAACAAAATAAGCGAAGTAAATTAGTAAGGCGATGGCAGCACCATTTTGTTTTGGATCACCTACCCAAGGGCTACCCCATTGATAGTTTGCCCAAACTGCACCAGTGATAATTCCTAGTGTCCCAAAAAGCAATCCAATACTTGCATATGCAGAAGAATAAATATCGTTGATTGCATTGCCTGTTCTTAAAAATTTGATTGCATACCAAAGAGAAACAAAAAATAAAATCATCATTCCAAACCACATGGGAACATGAAAGAAAAAATTACGAATGGACTCTTGCATTCTATCGTCCAGTTTAGGTACTTCTACCAAAAATCCATAAGTACAGGTATACAATAAAAGTACAAAGGATAATATCTTCCACCATTTAGCTCTCAGCATAGTTTAATAGGTTTAATACCAATACTTTCTAAAACTAACAATTGTTTGCAAAGCTACCCATTTTAATATAAATAGCCAATTTTTAGACAGTTAATTAGTAACACAAAATTAGTGCTAATGTTGTACATTTGCGTCCATAATTTTCATGCCGTAACATGAAGTGTACTGCCCCGTAAGGCTGTAGTTTACTTAATGTGGCTATCATTTTAAAATAGACACAATGAAACTTTCACAATTCAGGTACGATCTACCTCTAAACTTGATCGCACAGTACCCAACCAAAAGAAGAGAAGACAGCAGATTGATGGTCGTAAACCGCAAAAACGGTCATATGGAAAACCGTCATTTCTCAGATTTATTAGAATACTACGATGACAAGGACGTTTTTGTAGTTAATAATACCAAGGTTTTCCCAGCTAGAATGTATGGTCGTAAAGAAAAAACAGGTGCAAAGATTGAAGTATTCTTACTAAGAGAATTAAACAAACCAAATAGACTTTGGGACGTAATTGTTGATCCCGCAAGAAAGATTCGTGTAGGAAACAAATTATATTTTGGAGAAAATGAAGAATTAGTAGCTGAAGTAATTGATAACACTACAAGCCGTGGAAGAACCATCCGTTTCTTATGGGAAGGTGATGACGAAGGCTTTAAGAAAATGCTAGAATTCTTAGGTGAAACTCCTTTACCTAAATATATCAAGCGTAAACCAGACGAAGAAGATAAAGATAGATACCAAACAGTTTATGCAAAGCACGAAGGTGCTGTAGCTGCTCCTACTGCAGGTTTACACTTTAGTAAAGAATTAATTAAGAAATCAGAAATCTTAGGTATTCGATTTGCAGAAGTAACATTACATACAGGTCTAAGTACTTTCAGACCAATTGAGGTAGAAGATTTAAGCAAACATAAAATGGATGCTGAATATTTTAACATCAATGAAGAAGCTTGTCGTATTATCAATACCGCAAAAGAAAATAATCGTCGAGTATGTTCTATTGGTACAACAGCTATGCGCGCAATGGAATCAAGCGTAACTGCACAAAGATTATTAAAGCCTGCAGAAGGATGGACGAATCATTTTATCCACCCTCCTTATCAATTTAATATTGCAGATAGTTTGGTAACCAATTTTCATTTACCAAAAACAAGTTTATTAATTATGACTTGTGCTTTTGCTGGATATGAATTAGCCATGGAAGCATACAAAAAAGCGATAAAAGATAAATACAGATTTTTCAGCTATGGTGATGCCCTATTGTTTATTTAAGACTTTTTATAAAATATAAAAGTCTTAAATAAACCTCTAATTGATTTTTTCAATTTTAGACTTAAAAAAGATCAGATGCTATATCTGATCTTTTTTTTATTGCTCATATTAAAGGAAATATTATTATAAAAATTCTAGAATTGAAATTTCCCAATAACATAAATTGCTTTTCCTGATTTCAACAATTAGGCATTTTATTGGACAATATTTTTGCGGCTCAATTTGAATAATGAGCAGATTTAATTTAATAATAATATTGTTTTTAAGTTTCAACCATTCCATAAAAGCACAAAATAAAACAATCGATTCGCTAGAATGGAATAGATTACCAGATGTAACTATTGTTGGAAGAAATAGTAAATCAGATTACCAACAGATGCCAGAAATAGTTGGAACCAATATCTATGCAGGTAAGAAAAATGCTTTAATCGTTTTAGATAATGTGCAAGGCAATGTAGTCAATAATACCATGAGGCAAGTATTGGCAAAGGTTCCAGGAATACATGTATGGGAAAGTGACCCAAGTGGCATTCAAATTGGCATAGCCACTAGAGGATTAAGCCCTAACAGAAGTTGGGAATTCAATGTTAGACAAAACGGTTACGATATAGCTGCAGATCCATTTGGATATCCTGAAGCATATTACAATCCCCCATTACAAGCAGTTCAAAGAATGGAGATCATACGTGGTCAAGGTGCATTACAATATGGACCGCAATTTGGAGGCATGATTAATTATATCATACGCAATGGGAGTGAAATCAATAAACCATTGGAACTAGAAACACAGCAAACCATTGGATCCAATAATCTCACCAATAGTTTTACTGCCATAGGTGGTAAAAACGCTAAAGTAAATTATTATTCATTCTTTGACCAAAGGTCTGGAGATGGATGGCGAAAAAATAGTGCATTTTATACCAAGGCCGGATTTGGTATAATTACCTACCACATTAATCCAACATTAGACCTGTCATTTGAAATAATGCAATCTCATATTCGTAGTCAACAACCCGGTGGTTTAACCGATCAGCAAATAGTAAAAAATGCACAACAAAGTTTTAGAAATAGAAACTGGATAGATATTACTTGGACAACACCAGCAATGATTGCCAACTATACCATCAACCAAAATACTATTTGGAATACTAAATTATATGCCACTAGTGGAGATAGAAATAGTGTGGGTTATTTACAAGCCATCAATATAAAAGATAGTATTAATCCAGCAACGCTACAATACAATAATCGTTTAGTCAATTTAGATAAATACAGAAACTACGGATTAGAGAGCAGGATAATTACAGATTATTATGTAGGGAAAATTCAAAACACTATTTCCGCTGGACTAAGATTATATACAGGAAGTACGAACAGATTAGCTGACGGTAAAGGAACTACAGGTGTTACTTATGATATTGCAATTGAAGGAACTTTCCCAAGAGCGATTAATTTTGTATCTAATAATATTGCCGGGTTTATTGAAAACATAATTAGAGTATCAGACAAGTTATATTTAATTCCAGGCATAAGATATGAATGGCTAGAAGGTGCTGCTTCTGGAAGAAATGGCATTTCTAATGGCAACCCTATCCTTTTGCAAAACATTACAAGAG